>NZ_JBSFNQ010000012.1:0-124101 GCF_053981115.1 Streptomyces sp. NPDC003691
GGGCGCGGTCGCGGGTACGGACCCGGGAGCGGACTCCGGGCCGGGCGCGGTCGCGGGTACGGACCCGGGAGCGGACTCCGGGCCGGGCGCCGCCGGGACCGGGGTCCGGACCGCCGCGGGGAACGGAGACGCGGCCGGGGACGGAGGGACGGCCGGAGCGGCGGCGGGCTCGCGCACCGGCACCGGAGCCGGGGTCACGGCGGCGTCCGGCGGCCTGAGTTCGAAGCTGGTGGGCTCGCTCGCCCGTCCTCCGTCGTTCGTCATGCCCACATCCTGTGCGGCCGGTACGCGCGGATGCCACCGGTCACCGGCAGCGGATGCAGAGCCGTGACAGAGCACCCGCGGAGGAATCCGGGACCGGCCGGGCCGGGCCCGCCGGCGGTCACAGGCCGCCGCGACCCCGCCAGCCCTCCAGGATCCGGTCGAAGTCCTCCTTGACGGACTCCCAGCTCCCCGCGGGTCCGGCGAGGAACAGCGCGTACTCCGTCCCGCCGGAGTCGATGTACAGCTGGTCGACCGCGCGCCGCGGCCCGGCGAACTTGCCCTTCTCCGTCCAGGTGAACTCCAGCAGGGCGGCGTCCTTCCGGCCCTGGAAGGTGTTCCGCTCCAGGGCCTTCCGCTCGTACTCCGGCAGCTTCCCGAGGGACCGCTCCAGTTCGACGGCGTGGTCGTACGGGTCCGGGTAGGGCGGGGTCTCGGTGATACCGATCCGCAGCCGGTGGAGGCCGCCGTCGGGCGAGTAGTCGACCTGGTTGTCCTTCTCGGCGATGCGCTGCCATTTGTCCGGCAGGAGGAGGGAGAAGCCGAGCGGGTCCTTCACCCGCTTCCAGCCGTCCGGTACCTGCTCCCCCGGGGCGGCCGAGGAGCCGGTGGAGGGGGCGGCCTTGCCGGGGGTGCCGGGGCCGGGCGAGACCCCCGCGGTGGCGGCGGAGTCCTTGCCGGTCCCGGTGGCGGGGTCGTCGCCGCCGTCGGCGTCGGCGTACCGCATGGCCAGTATTCCGGCGACCGCTCCGCCGAAGGCGGCGAGCGCGACGGCGAGGGCGATCAGCCGGGTGCGGCGCCCGCCGGACCCCCCGGACCTGCCGGACCCGCCGGACCGGTTCGCCGCCCGGCGGCCGCGGCGGCCGTTCGGCGGCCCGGCCGGGGGGACCGGCGGGGCCGCGGCCGTGGTGGTCGTGGGGGCGGGCACGGGGTGCGGAACTCCGCCGCCGTCCGGCCGGGTGTCGCGGCCGGTGCCCCGCCCGGGCTCCGGCGCAAGGACGTCGGTCGCTCCCGTACCACCACCGGTACGGCCCGCGGCATCACCGGCGGCGTTGCCGAAGCCGGCCGCAACCGGACCGGACCCACCGGTGCCGAAGCCGCCGGTACCGGAACCACCGAAGCCGGTGCCGGAACTCCCCGTACCGAAACCGCCGGTGCCGGTGCCACCCGTACCGAAGCCGCCGGTCCCCGAGCCCCCCGGGCCCGGGCCGCCCGGTGCGGAGCCGCCCGGGAGGACGGCGGTGGCCCCGGTGACCGGGCGGTCCGGGCCCGGTACCCCTCCCGTACCCTCCAACTCGCCGACGGCCGCCGCGAGCAGCCGTTCGGCCTCCGCCGCGGTCGGCCGGGCCTCCGGCTCCTTGCCCAGCAGCGCCATCACCACCGGGCCGAGCGGACCGGCCTCCGCCGGGCACTGCGGCTCCTCGCTCACCACGGCCCGCATGGTGTCCAGCGGCGAGGTACGGCGGTACGGCGACACCCCGGTCAGCGCCGCGTACAGCGTCACGCCGAGGGACCAGAGATCGCAGGCGGGGCCGGGGTCGGCGCCCCGGACCCGCTCCGGTGCCACATAGTCGATGGACCCGACGATCTCGCCGGTCCTGGTGATGGTCGTATCGCCGTCGATGGCCGCGATGCCGAAGTCGGTGAGCAGGACGCTGCCGTCCCGCGCCAGCAGCACATTGGCCGGTTTCACATCCCGGTGGAGGACACCCGCGGCATGGGCCGCGCCCAGGGCGCCGAGCACCCGCAGCCCTATCCGGGCCACCTCCAGCGGGGGTATCCCGCCGGACTTCTTGATCTCGTCGGCGAGCGAACGGCCCTCGACGTACTGCATCACGATCCACGGGCGGTCGTCGTGCTCCAGGACGTCGTGGACGGTGACGACGCACGGGTGGGTGATCCGGGCCGCGGCCCGGGCCTCCGTCTGCGTCCGCAGGTGCAGCAGGGCCCGGTCCGCCTCGGCCGCGTAGATACCGGCGGTCAGCTCCTTGATGGCGACAACCCGGTGCAGCACCTCGTCCCGCGCGCGCCAGACCCGGCCCATGCCGCCCTTGCCGATGCAATCGCCCAGCCGATAGCGGCCGGCGAGCACCGGCGCCCCGCCCGCGTTCTGCGTGTTCTCCACGTCCCCGCCGTCTCCCCGCCCGTCATCCCTGCACTGGCAACCCCCGCTGCCCCGCTGTCCCCGCCGGCCCGGCCCGTCCGCTTGTGCCGCGGCGGCGCCCGTTCGGCAACTCACCGCGCCGTTGCGGCGTTCCGCGCGAATGACGGAACGTCACCCGGGCCATGGGGAGGGACGGCAAAAGGAAAGTAAACGGTTCCTCGTGCGCGGACCTCCACAGCTTGCGGAGGAGCGGGCGGACGACCGTGCCGGCTCCGTCGCCGGCGGCCGACGGTCCGTCAACTCTTCGTCCGGTAGACGGCGACGGCCTGGTCGTACACCTCCGACACCTTCTCACGGCGGTCCGCGGGGCCGAGGACCTGGAGCACGTGGTAGCGGCCGTCGATGACGACGACGCGATTGCGGACGTACACCTCGCGTCCGCTGCTGTCCTGCCAGGTGTACTGGCCCTCGGCCATCACCCGCCGGCCGACCTCGATCCGGCGCAGCCCGCTCGACGTCGACCACGACGAGCTCCGGAACGGCTCCAGTTCGCGCAGCCGGTCGCGCTGGTAGACGAGAGGGTCCTCGCCGTCCTGGACGCGGTCCCGGCCGGGGACCACGAGCAGGGTGTAGTCGCCGTCGCCGTAGCGGATCTGGCCCGCGTCGTTCATCGGGCGGCGCTGCCAGCCCTGCGGGACGGCGACGGCGAAGCCCTCGGGGTCGGTGCGGAGTTCATAGCCCTTCGGGAGGGGGCCGGAGCCGGGCGCCGGGTTGTCCGGGGCCGCCGTACCGGGCTTCCCGGACGCGGTGTTGCCGCCGGAGGGGGTCGAGGTCTGGGGCTGCTCGGCGCCGGGGCTCTCGCCGCCGCTCGGGGTGGGCCGGGGGTTGCCCTGCGGGAGGGTGCCGCCGTCGGTCTCGCCGGCCTCGGGCAGGAACAGCACCGCGTACAGCACCGCGCCGGTGAGCAGCAGAAGCACGCCGAGCAGCAGTTTCCGGCCCAGTGATCCGGGGGCCTGCTCGCGCCGGGCGCGGGGCTTCTTGTGGCGGTGCCGGCCCTGGACGACCTCCGCGGATCCGCCGCGGCGTCTGCGGACCAGCTCGCCCCGGCGGCGGACGATGGGCAGCCGGGTGCCGCCGCCGGGCGGGGCGGCGGGGAGCGCCACCACATCGGCGCCCGCGTCGGGCTCGGGGGCGGAGCGGACCAGGGACCGCAGCCAGCCGCGGAGTTCCTCGGTGTCGGGGCGTTCGGTGGGGTCCTGGCGGAGCAGGGATTCGACGACCGGGCGGAGCGGACCGCACTCCTCGGCGAAGGCGGGCGGCTCGGCGCAGACCAGCTGCACCAGCTCGGCGGCGCTGTCCTCGGGATAGGGGGCATGGCCCTGTACGGAGCGGTAGAGCAGGGCGCCGAGGGCCCAGAGGTCGGTGGCGGGGCCGACGGGGGCGGCGAGCTGCCAGTTCTCGTGGACGGGTCCGGCCTGCTCGGGCGCCCAGCGTTCGGTGACAGCGCCGACGACGGTGATCCTGGCCTGCCGGGCGCGCTCCGCGGCGAGCGGGGTCGCCGGGCCGCGGTGGGCGGGCGCCGCGGGGGCCTGCTCCGCGTCCCAGCGGCCGGGGGCGGGGAGGGCCGGGACCGGACCGGCGGCGGGCTCGCGCCGGGCGTCGGCGCGCAGCGCCTCGGGACCCGCGCCGCCGCGGTCCCACCCGGCAGGGGGCGCCGCCGCGGCCGGGGGCGGGGCGGAGTGGTCGTCGCCGGGTGCCGGGGCGCCGCCGGGCCGTCCGGCGCGGGCGACGGGGAGGGCGGGCAGCCCGCCGGGGGCCGGGGCCGCGGGGCCGCCCGCCGGGGGCAGGACGCGGACTCCGTAAGGGTCGCTGTACCGGTGGGGGTTGCGGTCGGGGACGACGGGCAGCGGGGGCGGCGCGGGGGTGCCGCCCGCGGGGAGCGGACGCGGTCCGTCCGGCGAGGGCAGCAGTCCGTCCTGCCAGACCCCGGTGAGATGCGCGGGCCCGGCGGCGTCCGGCCCGGCGGTGCCCGTTCCGGGCGCGGTTCCGGGCGCGGTGCCCGTGCCGGTTTCGGAGCCGTCGGAGCCGGTGCCGGTTTCGGGGCCGTAGGGATCGCGTCCGTACGCCACGTGCCCGTACGGGTCGTGGTGGTGCGGAGCGTGCCCGCCGGGCGTCTCCGCGGGGGCGTCGCCGGGGGTCACATGGTCGTGGTAGCGGGGGCCTTCGTGCTCGGTACGGGCGGGGGCGGCCGGTCCGGGGCCGTACGTCCCCGGGTGCGCCCCTGCCCCGCCGGGAAGGGAGGGCCGATCCGTGCCCGGGTAACCGGCACCGGGGGTACCGGAGCCCGGCGGCACGGCGAACCCGGACGGCGAGGAGCCCGCGCCGGACGGGCCGGGGAGACCCGGCAGCGCGGGACGCCCGCCCGCGGCCTCAACACCGGAGGCTCCGGGCGGCCCGGGGTCGGCCGGCCCCTGGGACCCTGCGCCGGAGGCGCCCGGCGGGGCTGGCTTACGGGCCCACCAGTCGGGGTCGTCGCCGGACCGGACCGGGGAGCGTTCGTCGCCGCCCCGGCCCGCCGCGGCCGCGCCCGCGCGGTAGGCCGCTATGGCACCCGCCCGGGCGGCCCGCACGTCCGGCGCGGGCGGCCACGGGCCACCGCGGCCGCCGTCCCCGCCGGGGCCGGTGTCGGTGTCGGTGTCCGTGTCGGGGTCGTCGGCGAACTCGCCCTCGTACGACTCGTCGCCCTCGTACTCCCCGTCGTCCTCGTCCGGCGCGGCCTCGTACTCGCCCTCGTCCCCGGCCTCGCCCTCGTGGTCAGGGAAGTGGCCGGGCTCCCCCGCCCCGTACTCCCAGTCCCCGTAGGGCGCCGGGGGCGGGGCGGCCGGCACCGGCGCATAGCCGCAGAGGGCCTCCTCGGCCGCTCCGGCGGCCAGGCCGGTGAGCACGACACGCCCGTCCTCGCAGACCAGGACCGTGCGTGCGGTGACGTTGCGGTGGATCCAGCCGTACGCGTGGACCGCGCCCAGCGCGGTCAGCACATCGGAGGCGACTTCGGCGGCCCGGTACGGTGTCAGCGGCTGTTCGGCGAGGAACGCGGCCAGCGGACGGGCCTCGACCCACTCGCTGACGATCCAGAGCGAACCGTCCTCGGCGAAAACGTCGAAGACCTGGTCCAGACGGGGATGGTCGGGCACCTGCGCGGCGGCCCTGGCGGCCTCGACGGCCCGCAGCACCGCGGGGTCGGTGGGCCCGGCGGCGGTACGTCCCGGGGCGCGCCCGGCGCGCGGCGCCCCGGTGCCGCCCGCGGGGCCGGGGAATTCGTCCGGGCCGACGAACTCCGCGTCCACCGTCTCCGGCAGCGGCACCTGACGGAGCAGCACTTCCTGGCCGCTGTAGGTGTCGAAGGCGCGGAGTTCGGCGGGTTCGTACTCGTCGGACGGGAGCAGCGGCAGACGGTAGCGGTCGGAGAGCACCCTGCCCGCGTAGTCGTCCATATCGCCTCCCCTCCTGCCACCGGCCGGTCGGCCGGCCGGTCCGCGGCGCCCTCAGGTGCCTTGCGGTGCCTGCCGTCCGCGCCTTCTCACGATACGTGTACCCGCTCAGTCCTTGGGCTTGAATGTCGCGAACGCGGTCTCCCGCAGGGTCTTGCAGGCCGTCGCGTTCCACTCGGCGACCGGACAGGACACCATGATCGAGTAGCCGCGCTTGTCGTCGACGACGAAGCCGCGGTTGAGGACCCGCATCCGCTTGCCGTCGTGGTCGCGCTCGAACTCCCAGTCGGCGACGGTCCGGTAGCCGTTGAACTGGACCGCCTTGATACCGATGTGCTGGTAGTTGGTGCTGGCGGAGCGGGTCGGGCCGACCGCGTTCTCCCAGGCGGCGACGGCGTCCTTGCCCGGCTTGCCGTTGAAGTCGACCTGGACCCGGGGGAAGGAGCCCCGGGCGGTGTTGTAGATACCGCCCGAGTTGGTCCCGGCTATGTTGGTCCGGCTGAAGTTCCCGGGCATGGCCATGGTGAACCGGAACTGGTCGTCGCTCTTCACCGCGTAACCGGTGGGCAGGGCGGCGTCCTTGCCGGTGTCCTTGCCCGCCGGGGGCGCGGACGCCCCGGGTGTGGCGCCGTCCTTGCCCGTGGCGCCCTCGGCCGTGCCCTTGCCGTCGGTCTTTCCGTCCGGCTCGGTCCCGCCGGTCTTCTCCTGCCCGGCGCCGCCCCCGGTCTCCTTGGCGTCCTTGCCGGTGGGGGCGCCGGCGGAGGTGGTGGTCCCACCGGTACCGCCGTCCTTGGCCGCGTCTCCGTTGCCGTCGTTGCCGATGGTCAGATAGAGGACGGTGCCGAGGACGGCCAGCACGATGCCGACCGCCAGCAGGACCAGCGTGCGGCGGGGCACCACGTCCGTCAGGGGCGCCGCAGGCTGCCGGGGCGGGTGTGCCGCGCTCGCCGCCGCCGCGGGGGCGGCGGCGCGGACGGGCCGCCCGGGACCGCCCGTACGGTCACCGCCGGGGCGCGGCGGCGTCCGCGGCTCGGGCGGCGGGATCGTCGGCAGGGTCATGGCCCGGGTGGCGTCGGGCGCGAGCGGGGCCTCCGCGGGCACGTCCGGGGCGCTCAGGGCACGGACCAGCAGCGCCCGGGCCCCGGCGTCGTCGAGCCGCTGCTCCGGGTCCTTGGCGAGCAGCCCGTAGATGACCTCCTCCAGCGGGCCCGCGTTCTTCGGCGGGTCCAGCGGTTCGGTCATGACGGCGGTCAGGGTGGCGATCGCCGAGCCCTTGTCGTACGGCGGGGCTCCCTCGACGCTCGCGTAGATCAGCCCGCCCAGCGACCAGAGGTCGGCGGCGGGGCCGGGCCGCTGGCCGCGGGCCCGCTCGGGCGAGATATAGGAGGGGGCGCCGACGAGCATGCCGGTCGAGGTGATCGAGGGGTCGCCCTCGACGAGCGCGATACCGAAGTCGGTGAGCACGACCCGGCCGTCGTCCGCGATCAGCACGTTCGACGGCTTCACATCGCGGTGGAGGATGCCCTCGCGGTGCGCGGAGCGGAGCACGTCCAGTATCGCCAGACCGACCTCGGCGGCCCGGCGGGGCGTCAGGGTGCCGTCCTCGCGGATCACTTCGGCCAGCGATTTGCCCTCGACCAGCTCCATCACGATCCACGGGCGGTCGTCCTCGTCGACCACGTCGTAGACGGTGACGGCGCTGGTGTTACGGATCCGGGCGATGGCCTTGGCCTCGCGCAGGGTCCGGGTGATGAGCCGTCGCTTCTCGTCCTCGTCGATCTGGTTGGGGAAGCGGAGCTCCTTGACCGCAACGGTCCGGCTGAGGGTCTCGTCCTCGGCGCGCCATACGGTGCCCATACCGCCCCGGCCGAGCACTCCGCCCAGCCGGTACCGCCCGGCGAGCAGCCGCCCCTCCGAGTCGCCGGACCCGGAACCGGAACCCGAACCGGAGCCCGGCCGGGAGCCACGGGCGGCGGCACCGCTCCGTGCGGTCCCGCCCTGCCTGCCGCCGTCCGCCGCGCCACCGCGTCCGGCGGGGCCGCCGGGCGCCTTCTCCCGGTCGTCCGCTCCGGCCCGGCGCGGGGATTCGTCCGCCGTCCCGGTCCCGCCGTCCGCTCCGGAAGACTTCACGGCGCCGGATCCGGCCGCGGAAGGCTGCCCGGACGTCTGCCCGGCCCGCTCCGGACCGCCGTCCGTGTCCGCGGGGTCCGCCGGGTCCGTCGCGTCGGCCGTGTTCGCTTCGTCCTCCGCGCCGGAATCCGCGCCGGAATCCGCAGCGGACTCTTCGGCGGACGGCTTCTCCTTGGCCCGCCGGTCGGCCTGAGTACCGATCACGGGGTCGGCGCCGGACCGGGATCCGGTCTTCGCCGCACTGCCGCCGCCCTCCGCACCGGCAGGCTCACCGGCCGCGGTGCCGCCGGCCGCGGTGTCCGTGGCCACGGCGCCCGCCGCTCCGGCCCCGGCCGCCGCACGGTCCGCGCCGGTGCCCCCGTCCGCACCGGACCGGGCGCCGGATCCGCCGCCGTTCTGCACTGCCGCAGACGCACGCTCCTCGGAGCCGTCCCGCTGGGGCTTCCGCGACTGCTCTGCCTCCGACATGCGTCCCCTCTGCGATCCCTGGTCTTCGCCCGCGCCTGTCGCTCCCGCGCGATGCGGTAACACGCCCTGGCAGAGCATTCATTGTCCCTCACTCCGGGAAGGGCGTCTCTTCAGGGTCTCTTCGTGATCCCGTTCGCCGCGCCCCGCTCCCCGAGGGTGGTGGCGAGGGTAGTACGGAACCCGCCGTGCCCCCACCCCGTACGGGGCAACGGTCCGGCATCCGGAACGGCAACGGCCTCCCGGACCTCCGGAAACGGCCCGGCAGGGCCGGGGGCGGCGGCGGGCCGCAACACCCCCGGAGGGAAACCGGCCGGGAGCGGAAACGGAACCGCGCGCAGCCGGCAACAACACCGGTGGGAACGGCGGGACGGGCGGCGCGCGCAAACGGCGGCGGAGGCCGCGGCACCGCCCGGTCCCGGTGGGCGAGACCTCAGAGCGGAACGATGTCCGGGGCGCCCAGCCGGGCCGCGTCCGCCGTCAGGTCGTCCGGCTGCCGCTGCGACTCCCGCTCCGCCTCGACCCGCTTCTCGTAGTGCTCGACCTCCTTCTCGATCTGCTTGGAGTCCCAGCCGAGCACCGGCGCCATCAACTCCGCGCACTCACGGGCGCTGCGGGTGCCGCGGTCGAAGGTCTCGATGGAGATCCTGGTCCGGCGGGTGAGGACGTCGTCGAGATGGCGGGCGCCCTCGTGCGAGGCGGCATAGACGATCTCGGCGCGCAGGTAGTCGTCCGCGCCGGTCAGCGGCTCGCCGAGGGCGGGGTCCGCGGCGATCAGCGCGAGCACCTCCTCGGCCAGCGAGCCGTAACGGTTGAGCAGGTGCTCGACCCTGACGACATGAAGGCCCGTCCGGGCGGCGATCCCGGCGCGCTTGTTCCACAGGGCGGGATAGCCCTCGGCGCCGACCAGCGGTGTCTCCTCCGTGACACAGGCGGCGACCCGCTGGTCGAGGCCGTGCACCGCCTCGTCGACCGCGTCCTTCGCCATCACGCGGTACGTCGTGTATTTGCCGCCGGCCACCACGACCAGACCGGGCACCGGGTGGGCGACCGTGTGCTCCCGGGAGAGCTTGCTGGTGGCGTCCGACTCCCCGGCCAGCAGCGGCCGCAGGCCCGCGTAGACGCCCTGGACGTCGTCCCGGGTGAGGGGGACGGCCAGCACCGAGTTCACATGCTCCAGCAGATAGTCGATATCGGCGCTGGAGGCGGCGGGGTGGGCCTTGTCGAGGTCCCAGCCGGTGTCCGTGGTGCCGACGATCCAATGACGGCCCCAGGGGATCACGAACAGCACCGACTTCTCGGTGCGCAGGATCAGCCCGGTCGTCGAGTGGATGCGGTCCTTGGGGACGACGAGGTGGATGCCCTTGGAGGCGCGGACATGGAACTGGCCGCGCTCGCCGATCAGTGCCTGGGTGTCGTCCGTCCACACCCCGGTGGCATTGACGATCTGACGGGCCCTGATCTCGTACTCCCCGCCGCCTTCCACGTCCTGGACACGGGCGCCGACGACCCGTTCGCCCTCGCGCAGAAAGCCGATGACCCGGGCCCGGCTGGCGACCTTGGCGCCGTAGGTCGCGGCGGTCCGCACCAGAGTGGCGACGAACCGGGCGTCGTCCATCTGGGCGTCGTAGTACTGGAGGGCACCGACGAGGGCCTCCTTCCGGAGACAGGGCGCCACCCGCAGCGCGTGCCGCCGGGAGAGATGCCGGTGGACGGGCAGGCCCCGGCCGTGGCCGGAGGAGACCGACATCGCGTCGTACAGGGCGACGCCCGCGCCCGCGTAGAACCGCTCCCACGCCTTGTGCTGAAGGGGATAGAGGAACGGAACCGGCTTCACCAGATGCGGGGCCAGCCGCTCCAGCAGCAGTCCGCGCTCCTTGAGCGCCTCGCGGACCAGCGCGAAGTCCAGCATCTCCAGATAGCGCAGCCCGCCGTGGATGAGCTTGCTGGACCGGCTCGATGTGCCGGAGGCCCAGTCCCGGGCCTCCACCAGACCGGTGGAGAGCCCTCTGGTCACCGCGTCCAGCGCGGTCCCGGCGCCGACCACACCCGCACCGACGACCAGAACGTCCAGCTCCCGCTCCGCCATGGCGGCCAGCGCCGCGGCGCGCTCCTCGGGTCCAAGTGCCGCTGTCTTCACTGCGTGCCTCCCGTCGCCCCCGTCCGCCCCGCCGGGGTCCTGTCCCCGCCCGGGGTACCGCCCCGCGGCGCCGGAACGCCGCCGCGGGACCGGCGCGGGGCCCTCGTGTGCGCGTGCCCGCGCCCACCGCGCCCATGCGCCGTGCCCGGCAACCCGGCCGGACCGCACTCCGGCCGGTTCGCCCGTCCCGGCCGGTCGCACGCAGGGCGGCGGCCGGACTCCGGCCCGGGCCCCGGCCTGCGTCACTTCATGATCCGGCCGGACTCACACCATCGATTCTGTCCGCACTCCGCGACTTCAGCCACCGCCTGTGGATAACACTCCGTGTCCCACACCCGCACAATCCGACATAACGGTCATATTTACGCCTAGTCTGACATTGCACTCGCTCATTCCGCCCACCCGGCTTGCGCGAACTCCCCCCACCGGTTACGGGAAGGACGGCCACACCATGCCCGCAGATCTCGCCGTCATCGGACTCGGCCACGACGGCCTCCCCCTGGCCCAGGCCGCCGTCTCCGCGGGTCTGGCGACCGTCGGCTACGACCCCGACCCCCGCCGGCTCGCCGAACCCGCGGCCGGCCGCACCCCCGCCGATGTCCGCCGCATGGTCACCGGCGGCTTCCGGACCACCACCGACCCCGCCGAACTCGGCCGGGTGCGCACCGCGGCCCTCTGCGTCCCCACCCCCCTCGGCCCCGGCGGCGAGCCCGACCTCACCGCACTCGCCGAAGCCGCCCGCACCCTCGCCGCCCGGCTCCGCCCCCACACCACGGTCCTGCTGGAATCCCCCGTCCAGCCCGGCACCACCGAGACCCTCCTCCGCCCCCTCCTCGAAACGGGCTCCGGCCTCCGGGCCGGCCGCGATTTCCATCTCGCCTACTCACCCGGTCGGGTGGATCCGGGCAGCCGCACCCACGACTACGCCAACACCCCCAAGGTCATCGGCGGCCTCACCCCCGCCTGCACCGAGGCCGCCGCCGCCTTCTACGGCCGCCTCACCGAGAAGGTCGTCCGGGCCCGCGGCCCCCGCGAGGCCGAGACCGTGAAACTACTGGAGAGCGCGTTCCGCCAGGTCAACACCGCGCTGGTCAACGAGATGGCGGTGCTCTGCCACGACCTCGGCGTCGACCTGTGGGACGCGATCCGCTGCGCCGAGACCAAACCGTACGGCTTTCTGGCCTTCCGCCCGGGCCCCGGCGTCGGCGGCCACGGCGCCCCGCCGGACCCCGGCACCCTGCTGCGCTCCGGTGGCTCCCCCACCACCGGCACCGGCCTGCGGCTGACCGGCCTCGCCCGCGAAATCAACGACCGGATGCCCGGCTATGTGACCCGGCGCTGTGCCGCCCTCCTCAACGAGTACGGCAAATCGGCCCGCGGCGCCCGGGTGCTGCTGCTCGGCATCACCTACAAACCGGATATCGCCGAGGTCCAGGGCAGCCCCGCGACCGAAATCGCCCACCGGCTGACCGAACTGGGCGCGACGGTCGGCTACCACGACCCGTACATCCCCGAATGGCAGGTCGGCGGTGTGCCCGTCCCCCGGGCCGACGCCCTCTACGAAGCCGCCGCCGACGCCGACCTCACCGTCCTCCTCCAGCACCACCACACCTACGACCTCCAGGGCCTGGCCGCCAAGGCCCAGCTCCTCCTCGACACCCGCGGCGCCACTCCAGCAGGCGCCGCGAACCGGTTGTGATTTTCAGGGGGTACGCCGAAGGCCCGGCCCCCGAAGGGACCGGGCCCTGGAACAGCGGTGGTCAGCGCTTGGGCTGCCCGGCGGTGCGGGTCAGCGCTTGTGCTGCGAGTCCGCGATGGTGACCTCGACGCGCTGGAACTCCTTGAGCTCGCTGTAGCCCGTCGTGGCCATCGCCCGGCGCAGCGCGCCGAAGAAGTTCATCGAACCGTCCGGCGTGTGCGAGGGGCCGGTGAGGACCTCCTCGGTGGTGCCGACGATGCCGAGGTCCACGAGCTTGCCGCGGGGCACGTCCTCGTGCGCCGCCTCCATGCCCCAGTGGCGGCCGCGGCCCGGCGCGTCCGTGGCACGGGCCAGCGGGGAGCCGATCATCACGGAGTCCGCGCCGCAGGCGATCGCCTTCGGCAGGTCGCCGGACCAGCCGACACCGCCGTCGGCGATGACGTGGACATAACGGCCGCCGGACTCGTCCATGTAGTCGCGGCGGGCCGCGGCGACATCCGCCACCGCCGTCGCCATGGGCACCTGGATGCCCAGGACATTGCGCGTGGTGTGCGCGGCGCCGCCGCCGAAGCCGACGAGGACACCGGCCGCGCCGGTCCGCATCAGGTGCAGGGCCGCCGTGTAGGTGGCGCAGCCGCCGACGATGACCGGGACGTCCAGCTCGTAGATGAACTGCTTCAGGTTCAGCGGCTCGGCGGCGCCGGAGACGTGCTCGGCGGAGACCGTGGTGCCGCGGATCACGAACAGGTCGACACCCGCGTCGACGACGGCCTTGGAGAACTGCGCGGTCCGCTGCGGGGAGAGCGCGGCGGCCGTGACCACGCCCGAGTCGCGCACCTCCTTGATCCGCTGGCCGATCAGCTCCTCCTTGATGGGGGCGCCGTAGATCTCCTGGAGGCGGCGGGTCGCCGTCTCCTCGGGCAGCTCGGCGATCTCGTCGAGCAGCGGCTGCGGGTCCTCGTAGCGCGTCCAGAGGCCTTCGAGGTTCAGCACACCGAGGCCGCCCAGCTCGCCGATGCGGATGGCGGTCTGCGGGGAGACCACGGAGTCCATGGGGGCGGCGAGGAAGGGCAGCTCGAAGCGGTAGGCGTCGATCTGCCAGGCGATCGAGACCTCCTTCGGGTCCCGCGTACGCCGGCTCGGTACGACGGCGATGTCATCGAACGCGTATGCCCGCCGTCCGCGCTTGCCGCGCCCGATCTCGATCTCAGTCACCTTGTCTGGGCCTTTCCCTCTGTGTCAGCACCCACCAGTATCCCCGACGCATGACGGAGGGGCGGCCGGGCGTTCCGTCGGAACGCCCCGTACCGCCCCTCCCCGGGCGTGACGGCCCGCACGCCGTCACGGGGCAACGGAGACCGGGTGCCGGTGTGCGGTGGTTACTTGCGGCTGTAGTTCGGCGCCTCGACCGTCATCTGGATGTCGTGCGGGTGGCTCTCCTTGAGCCCCGCCGAGGTGATCCGGACGAAGCGGCCCCGGGACTGGAGCTCGGGGACCGTCTGCCCGCCGACGTAGAACATCGACTGGCGCAGTCCGCCGACCAGCTGGTGGACGACGGCGGAGAGCGGACCCCGGTACGGAACCTGGCCCTCGATGCCCTCGGGCACCAGCTTCTCGTCGGAGGCGACACCTTCCTGGAAGTAGCGGTCCTTGGAGAAGGAGCGCTGCTCGCCGCGGGACTGCATGGCGCCCAGGGACCCCATTCCGCGGTACGACTTGAACTGCTTGCCGTTGATGAACAGCAGCTCGCCCGGAGACTCCTCGCAGCCGGCCAGCAGGGAGCCGAGCATCACCGTGTCGGCGCCCGCGACCAGGGCCTTGGCGATATCGCCCGAGTACTGGAGGCCGCCGTCGCCGATGACCGGGATCCCGGCCTCCTTGGCGGCCAGCGAGGCCTCGTAGATCGCGGTGACCTGGGGGACGCCGATTCCGGCGACCACCCGGGTGGTACAGATGGAGCCCGGGCCGACACCGACCTTGACGCCGTCGGCGCCCGCGTCGATCAGCGACTTCGCGCCGTCACGGGTGGCCACGTTGCCGCCGATGACATCGACACCGGAGGAGTTCGACTTGATCTTGGCGATCATGTCGCCGACCAGCCGGGAGTGGCCGTGCGCGGTGTCCACGACGATGAAGTCGACACCGGCGGCGATCAGCGCCTGGGCCCGCTCGAAGGCATCGCCGGCGACACCGACGGCCGCGCCGACGAGCAGCCGGCCGTTCGCGTCCTTGGCGGCATTCGGGTACTGCTCGGCCTTGACGAAGTCCTTGACCGTGATCAGGCCCTTGAGCACACCCGCGTCGTCGACCAGCGGCAGCTTCTCGATCTTGTGGCGGCGCAGCAGCTCCATGGCGTCCACACCGGAGATCCCGACCTTGCCGGTGACCAGCGGCATCGGGGTCATGACCTCGCGCACCTGGCGGCTGCGGTCCGACTCGAAGGCCATATCGCGGTTGGTGACGATGCCGAGCAGCTTGCCGCCCCGGTCGGTGACCGGGACACCGCTGATCCGGAACTTGGCGCACAGCTCGTCGGCCTCGGCGAGCGTGGCGTCGGGGTGCACCGTGATCGGGTCGGTGACCATGCCGGACTCGGAGCGCTTCACCAGGTCGACCTGGTTGGCCTGGTCGGCGATGGAGAGATTGCGGTGCAGTACGCCGACACCGCCCTGGCGGGCCATCGCGATCGCCATCCGGGACTCGGTGACCTTGTCCATCGCCGCGGAGAGCAGCGGGATGTTCACCCGGACGTTCCTGGAGATGTACGAGGAGGTGTCGATCTGGTCGGGAGCCATGTCGGAGGCGCCCGGCAGCAGCAGCACATCGTCGTAGGTCAGCCCGAGTGTCGCGAATTTCTCGGGCACTCCGTCGACGTTGGTCATGACACCTTCCCCAAATGGCCTTGATCGGTGCGGATGTCCATGCTAACGGCCCGGGACGCCGTCTCATTCCACGACCAAGATCACCTGGCTGCTTTGTGCGATGGTCCACATGTCGTACCCACGGGTGGACAGGGCCCCGCGGACGGCGTAGGGGCGGGCTCCCGGCCTCGTACGAATGCCGTACGCACACCCGTCCGGGGCCCGGACGGGGTTCCGGGCCTGGCCCGGCCGCCGGCTACTGCTCGGCGAGGGCCCGCAGCCTGCTCAGCGCGCGATGCTGGGCGACCCGGACGGCACCGGGCGACATCCCCAGCATCTGGCCGGTCTCCTCCGCGGTGAGCCCCACGGCGACCCGCAGCACCAGCAGCTCGCGCTGGGTCTCGGGCAGATTGGCCAGCAGTTTCTTGGCCCACTCGGCATCGCTGCTGAGCAGCGCCCGCTCCTCGGGGCCGAGGGAGTCGTCGGGGCGCTCCGGCATCTCGTCGGAGGGCACGGCCGTCGATCCGGGGTGCCGCATGGCGGCCCGCTGGAGGTCGGCGACCTTGTGGGACGCGATGGCGAAGACGAAGGCCTCGAAGGGGCGGCCGGTGTCCCGGTACTTCGGCAGCGCCATCAGCACGGCGACACAGACCTCCTGCGCGAGGTCCTCCACAAAGTGACGGGCATCACCGGGCAGCCGGCTGAGCCGGGTACGGCAATAGCGCAGGGCAAGGGGGTGAACATGCGCGAGCAGATCGTGCGTGGCCCGCTCGTCGCCGTCGACGGCGCGATGGACGAGTGCACCGATCACCGTGCTTCTGTCGTCACGCATCGGTCCATGGTGCCTCGGCGGCCGCTCGTCCGTGGCACCGCGCCCCATGTTGTGCACCGAAGCGTTATGAGCAGGCGCGCCGGAACTCATCGCCGTCGCCCTCCCCTTCCGCTCGACCGACTCCCCGAGGAACTCCACATCTCAAGGATGCGGCATCGCGCGGGAAACGGGCGCCCGGTGCGTTCCGTCTCCCCGCCCACCACCGTACGGCGAGCGGGGTACGCATTGCCGCCGGGGACCCGTGCCCCGCGCGGCAGTGCGCGGGCACGGCCCGGGGGCACGGCCTCAGCGGACCAGGCCCCAGCGGAAACCGAGCGCGACGGCGTGCGCCCGGTCCGAGGCGCCCAGCTTCTTGAAGAGCCGGCGGGCGTGGGTCTTGACGGTGTCCTCGGAGAGGAACAGTTCCCGGCCGATCTCGGCGTTGGAGCGGCCGTGGCTCATGCCTTCCAGCACCTGGATCTCGCGCGCGGTGAGGGTGGGGGCGGCCCCCATCTCGGCCGAGCGCAGCCGCCGGGGGGCGAGCCGCCAGGTCGGGTCGGCCAGCGCCTGGGTGACGGTCGCGCGCAGCTCGGCGCGGGAGGCGTCCTTGTGCAGATAGCCGCGGGCGCCGGCGGCGACCGCGAGGGCCACTCCGTCGAGGTCCTCGGCGACCGTGAGCATGATGATCCGGGCGCCCGGATCGGCCGAAAGCAGCCGCCGGACGGTTTCGACCCCGCCGAGGCCGGGCATCCGGACATCCATCAGGATGAGATCCGAGCGGTCCGCGCCCCAGCGGCGGAGGACTTCCTCGCCGTTGGCCGCGGTCGTCACGCGCTCGACGCCGGGCACGGTTGCCACCGCGCGGCGGAGCGCCTCTCGGGCGAGCGGGGAGTCGTCGCAGACGAGGACGGAAGTCATGACCGACCTCCGTGGCGCTCGCAGCTAAAGCGCGTCACCTTGAGCCTCCAGGCTGGTACGTATCGTCACCTGTGCGGTTGAACGCTCTCGGACATGTGCCCGAGCGGTCGTTCCTTCAACCGCCTCCGACCTACCAACGACGGTCACTCGAAAGAGTTACGGGTTCCCGGGACCTCTTCCGCACCCCTCGCGGAACCGTCCGGGCGGCAGGGTTTACCTGAAAGCTATGCCCCATTTAGATGCTTTTTCTTCACTTTGGATAGTGTCTGGGGCTAGATTCCCAATGAATCATATTTACATCTACTTAGATAGTAGATGTACGGTCGTGAGACATGGTGCGGATCTCGAAGCGGCGCATGCGGAGCGGTGCGCCCGCCCGACCCGACCGGACCCACCGAGCACGGATTCAAGGGGCAAGCCATGGCAGATTTCTCCCGCCTTCCCGGACCCAACGCCGACTTGTGGGACTGGCAGCTCCTCGCCGCCTGCCGCGGGGTGGACAGTTCCCTCTTCTTCCACCCCGAGGGCGAACGCGGTGCCGCCCGGAGCGCGCGGGAGAACTCGGCGAAGGAGGTGTGCATGCGGTGCCCGGTCCGGGCCCAGTGCGCGGCCCACGCCCTGGCGGTGCGGGAGCCGTACGGCGTCTGGGGCGGGCTGACCGAGGACGAGCGCGAGGAGCTGATGGGGCGGGCCCGGCACCGGCTGGTCCCGGCGACGAGCGGCGCGGGTGCCGCGGGCGGGAGCCACGGGGCGCCGGCGCGACATTGACCCGTACCGCGCCCAGGAAGCGAAGAAACGTTTCCGCACAGACTTTCGCCCACTGCTGTACGCCTGCCGCTCGTCCGCTGTTCGTCCGCACCGCCGCCCGGCCGGTCGCGGAGCCGGGCACCAGGGCGGCAGCCCGGCCGTCCGGGCATCGGGCCTCAGGGCTTCATGCGTCAGGGCGTCAGGGCGTCAGAGTGCCGTTCAGCGGGCGGCGGCCAGGGTCAGCTGGTCCAGGGTGGCCGCCACGGCGGGCACCTGGGAGAGGTCGGGCAGGGTGAGGGCGACGATCTCCCGCTCCACCCGCGGCGCGAGCGCGACCGTGACGGCGCCCCTGGCACGGACCGACTCCAGCGCCAGTTCGGGCAGGACGGCGACGCCGAGACCGGCGCCCACCAGCCCGGCGACCGCCGGATAGTCGTCGGTCGCGAAGTCGATCCGGGGGGTGAAGCCCGCGCTCTCGCAGACGTCGACCAGCTGGCGGCGGCAGCGGGGGCAGCCCGCGATCCACGGATCTCCGGCGAGGTCCCCGATGGCGACGGTCCCGGCCCCGGCCAGCCGGTGCCCCTCGGGCACCAGGCCGACCAGCCGGTCCGAGAGCAGCGGCCGGACCACCAGGTCGTCCCATTCCGTGTCCGTTCCGGCGGGGTCGCCGCCGCGGCCCGGGGCGCCCGTGTCCGGCCCGGCGGGGTCGCCGGAGCCGCCCGCCCCGGTCCGGTCGCCGTAGCGGAAGGCCAGGGCCACATCGCAGTCGCCCTCGCGCAGCATCTCCACCGAGCGCGGCGGTTCCGCGTCCACCAGGGAGACCCGGGTGCCGGGGTGGGCGGCCCGGAGTGCGGCGAGCGCGGTGGGCACCAGGGTGGAGCTGCCGCTCGGGAACGAGACCAGCCGTACCCGCCCGGCCCGCAGTCCCGCGATCGCGGCGACCTCCTCCTCGGCGGCGGTGAGCCCGGCGAGGATGCCGGTGGCATGGCGGACCAGGGCCTCACCGGCCTGGGTCAGCCGCATCTCCCGGCCGGTGCGGATCAGCAGCGGGGTGCCCGCCGAGCCCTCCAGCGCCTTCATCTGCTGGCTCACCGCGGGCTGGGTGCAGCCCAGGGCGCGGGCCGCCGCGGAGAAGGAGCCGGTGGTGGCCACCGCGCGCAGGACTCGGAGATGACGGGCCTCGATCATCCCTCGAATATAAGAGATTCTTGGGTCCGGGGCGACTTACTCTCTGGATCCTTTGGGGCCCGGGGGTTTAGCGTTGGTCCATGAAGCTACTGACCGTGAATGTGGGCCGCGCCAAGACCGTCGGGTACACCAGCACCCCCGGCGGGGTCACCGGGATCGACAAGCGGCCGGCCGAGGGGCCGGTCCGGGTCGCCGACCCCGGCGCGCCTGCCGGGGAGAACGGCAGCGGGGTGGCCGGGGATCTGGTCCGCGACACGGTGCACCACGGCGGCACCCATCAGGCGGTGTACGCCTTCGCCCGGGAGGATCTCGACTTCTGGGAGCGGGAGCTGGGACGGCCGATCGCCAACGGCTCGTTCGGCGAGAACCTCACCACCCTCGGCCTGGATGTCAGCGGCGCCCGGATCGGCGAGCGCTGGCGGATCGGCGAGCGGGTGGTGCTGGAGGTGACCAGCGGCCGGATCCCCTGCCGTACCTTCGCGGGCTGGCTGGACGAGCTGGGGCTGACCGGCAAGGGCTGGGTGAAGCGGTTTACGCAGCAGGCGGAGCCGGGGGCCTATCTGAAGGTCGTCGAGGCCGGGGAGATCCGGGCGGGCGATCCGGTCGAGATAGTGCACCGTCCCGACCACGGGGTGACGGTGGCCATGGCGTTCCGGGCGGCGAGCACCGAGCGGGACCTGCTGCCGTCGCTGCTGGCGGCCGGGGATGCGCTCAACCCGGTGCTGGTGGAGAAGGCCGAGGCATATCTGCGCAGGCAGCACGCGGGGCAGGGCGCCGGGTAAAGGACCGGGCGGGACCGTCCGGGGGCGTTCCGGCTCCGGGCCGTACGCCGGACCGTGTGCGTCCGGATCCGGCCGGGGGCACTAACGTGCCGGTTATGACGACCGCACTGATTACGGGCGCCACCGCGGGAATCGGCGCTGCGTTCGCCCGCCGGCTCGCCGCCGACGGGCGCGATCTGGTCCTGGTGGCCCGCTCCACCGAACGGCTCCGGGCGCAGGCCACCGAACTGCACGACCGGCACGGCATCGAGGCGGAGGTGCTGACCGCCGACCTGTCGGCGGAGGACGGCATCGCGGCCGTCGAACGGCGCCTCGGCGACCGCAGAAACCCGGTGGACCTGCTGATCAACAATGCGGGCTTCGGGAACAAGGGCCGGTTCCTCGAAGTCTCCATGGCCGACGAGCTGACCATGCTCAAGGTGCACTGCGAGGCGGTGCTGCGGCTGACCGCGGCGGCGGTGGAGCCGATGCGGGAGCGCGGCCGGGGCGGTGTGGTCAATGTGGCGTCGGTGGCGGCCTTCGTACCCCGGGGCACCTATGGGGCCTCCAAGGCGTGGGTGGTCCAGTTCACCCAGGGCGTGGGCCGGGACCTGGCGGGTACGGGCGTACGGCTGATGGCGCTCTGCCCCGGTTTCGTGCGCACCGAGTTCCATGAGCGGGCGGGCATGGGGACGGACAACATCCCGGGGTGGATGTGGCTCGACGCGGACAAGCTGGTGGCGGCGGCCCTCACCGATCTGGGCCGTGGAAAGCCGGTGTCGATCCCGGACCCGCGGTACAAGGCGCTGATGGGTGTGGTGAAGCTGGCGCCGCGCGGGCTGGTGGGCGGGTTCACGTCCCGGACGGGACGGAAGTACGGGCCGCAGTGACCGCGGGGGCAGGGGCCCGCGGGCCGGGGCCGGCCGCCGGAGCGCGGCCCCGGGTGCTGCTCGCCATGGGCCCGGGGGTCGCCGGGCGGCTGCTCTCCGGGCACCACCGGGTCCGGCTCGGCGCCCTGGCCCGGACCGACCCGGATCTGGTCGCCCATGATCTGCGGACCCCGTCGCCCGCGGTACGGGACGCCTTGGCGACCGCCGAGGTGCTGCTGACCTGCTGGGGAGCGCCGGAGCTGGACTCCGGCGCGCTGGCATCAGCACCCCGGCTGCGGGCCGTGGTGCATGCCGCCGGTTCGGTGAAGGGGCATATCACCGATGCCTGCTGGGAGCGCGGGATCGCGGTCTCCTCGGCGGCTTCGGCCAATGCGCTGCCGGTCGCGGAGTTCACGCTGGCCGCGATTCTGTTCGCGGGGAAGCGGGTCCTGCCGTCGGCCCGGCGGTACGCGGAGCTGCGGGCGGCCCACGACTGGGGCGCCGAACTGGCCGGGGCGGGCAATCACCGCCGTACGGTCGGGATCGTCGGCGCGTCCCGGACCGGCCGGCGGGTGGTCGAACTGCTGCGGCCCTTCGATCTGGACGTCCTGCTGTACGACCCGTATACGCCCGCGCCGCCGGGCGCGGCGGCGGTGGACCTGGACGAGCTGTGCGCCCGGAGCGATGTCGTCTCGGTGCATGCGCCGCAGCTGCCCGCGACCCGGCATCTGCTGGACGCCCGCAGGCTCGCGCTGCTCCCGGACGGCGCCACGCTGATCAACACCTCCCGGGGTTCCCTGGTGGAGGAGTCCGCGCTGCTGCGGGAGCTGGTGTCGGGGCGGCTGTACGCGGTGCTGGACGTCACGGAGCCGGAGGTGCCGGTGCCGGACTCGCCGCTGTACTCCCTGCCGAATGTCCTGCTGACGCCGCATCTCGCGGGTTCGCTCGGTACCGAGCTGTACCGGATGGCGGATCTGGCCCTGGACGAGCTGGAGCGGTACGCGACCGGGCTGCCGTTCGCGGAGCCGGTGACCAGGGAATCCCTGGACCGCTCGGCGTAACCAATCCTTCGGGGGGAACGGAAACGGGCCCGGGAACCGGCATCACGCCGGTTCCCGGGCCCGCCCAGGGACTAAAAAGGTTCACTCCTCAGGACCCCGCCCGCCCCGAAGGGCCAGGCGGACGGCCCGCCCGGGTGATACCGGATCGGGCCCGCCCAAGGAGCCGCCCCCGCTCGCCCCCAAGGACCTGACGGCGAGTGAGCCGAAGGGGCGCGGCGAGTTCTGGAAGGAGAACGCGCACAGGTCGCGAGGAACGAGCGACCGAGCACGATCGACTGAAGAACTCGTCTTCAGCGCCCCGGAGGCGAACCGAGCCCTTAAAAAAATCAGTGCGAGTGGCCGTGGCCGTGGCCCGCGTCGGCCGGCTCCTCTTCCTTCTTCTCGACGACCAGGGTCTCGGTCGTGAGGAGCAGGGAGGCGATGGAGGCGGCGTTCTCCAGGGCGGAGCGGGTGACCTTGACCGGGTCGATGACGCCGGCCTTGACCAGGTCGCCGTATTCGCCGGTGGCGGCGTTGAAGCCCTGGCCCTTGTCGAGCTCGGCGACCTTGGAGGTGATGACGTAGCCCTCGAGGCCGGCGTTCTCGGCGATCCAGCGCAGCGGCTCGACGGCGGCGCGGCGGACCACGGCGACACCGGTGGCCTCGTCGCCCTGCTTGCCGAGGTCGCCTTCCAGCACCTTGGCGGCGTGGACGAGCGCGGAGCCACCGCCGGAGACGATGCCTTCCTCGACCGCGGCGCGGGTCGCGGAGATGGCGTCCTCCAGACGGTGCTTCTTCTCCTTCAGCTCCACCTCGGTGGCGGCGCCGACGCGGATCACGCAGACACCGCCGGCCAGCTTCGCGAGGCGCTCCTGGAGCTTCTCGCGGTCCCAGTCGGAGTCGGTGGCGTCGATCTCGGCCTTGATCTGGTTGACGCGGCCGGCGACCTCGTCGCTGCTGCCGCCGCCGTCGACGATGGTCGTCTCGTCCTTGGTGACGGTGACGCGGCGGGCGGTGCCGAGGACGTCCAGGCCGACCTGGTCGAGCTTGAGGCCGACCTCTTCGGAGACGACGGTGGCACCGGTGAGGGTGGCCATGTCCTGGAGCATCGCCTTGCGGCGGTCGCCGAAGCCGGGGGCCTTCACGGCGACGGCGTTGAACGTGCCGCGGATCTTGTTGACGACGAGGGTGGAGAGCGCTTCGCCCTCGACATCCTCGGCGATGATCAGCAGCGGCTTGGAGCCACCGGCCTGGATGACCTTCTCCAGCAGCGGCAGCAGGTCCTGGATGGAGCCGATCTTGCCCTGGTTGATCAGGATGTACGGGTCGTCGAGGACGGCCTCCATACGCTCCTGGTCGGAGACCATGTAGGGGGAGAGGTAGCCCTTGTCGAAGGCCATGCCCTCGGTGAAGTCGAGCTCCAGGCCGAAGGTGTTGGACTCCTCGACGGTGATGACACCGTCCTTGCCGACCTTGTCCATCGCCTCGCCGATGAGCTCGCCGACCTGCGGGTCCTGCGCGGAGAGCGCGGCGACGGCGGCGATGTCGGTCTTGTCCTCGATGGGACGGGCGGTGGCGAGCAGGTCGTCGGAGACGGCCTTGACCGCGGCGTCGATGCCCTTCTTGAGGGCGGCGGGGGAGGCGCCGGCGGCGACGTTGCGCAGGCCTTCGCGGACGAGCGCCTGGGCCAGCACGGTGGCGGTGGTGGTGCCGTCACCCGCGATGTCGTTGGTCTTGGTCGCCACCTCCTTCACGAGCTGGGCGCCGAGGTTCTCGTACGGGTCGTCGAGCTCGACCTCGCGGGCGATCGTGACACCGTCGTTGGTGATGGTGGGGGCGCCGAACTTCTTGTCGATGACGACGTTGCGGCCGCGGGGGCCGATCGTCACCTTGACCGTGTCGGCAAGCTTGTTGACGCCGCGCTCAAGGGCGCGACGGGCGTCTTCGTCGAACTTCAGGATCTTCGCCATGGGAGCGTTTCTGTCCTCTTCTGAGACGTGCTGCGAAATACTGCGCCCCCAGCGCCCGGTGCAGAGTGTGTCAGCGGGGGCCAGGGGCGCAGTTCAAGAACAAGCGGAGAGTGCTCGGCTTACTTCTCGACGATCGCGAGCACGTCGCGGGCCGAGAGGACGAGGTACTCGTCGCCGTTGTACTTCACCTCGGTGCCGCCGTACTTGCTGTAGAGCACGACGTCGCCGACCTTGACGTCGAGCGGCAGGCGCTCGCCGTTCTCGAAGCGGCCCGGACCGACGGCGAGGACGGCGCCCTCCTGGGGCTTCTCCTTCGCGGTGTCCGGGATGACCAGGCCGGAGGCCGTGGTCTGCTCGGCGTCGAGCGGCTGGACCACAATGCGGTCCTCGAGCGGCTTGATGGCAACCTTGGAGCTGGCGGTCGTCACGATCCGACCTCCCCCTTCGGAGATCTCACGGGGTTAACTGTCTGAGGTGGCGACCAGGTGGATCCGTCGTCGCGGGTGCCGGACCTGCCCGTCGCTGTGTTGGCACTCTCCATTGGGGAGTGCCAGAGCCGAGACTATGACTGCGATTAGCACTCGGTCAAGCGGAGTGCCAATGCGTCCGCCGTCGGCGGAACGGGCGCGCGCCGGAGTGCGGCCGTGCCGGAGGGCGCTCCGGCGGTGGAACACCACCGCCCGGGGGCGTCTTCGGCCCCAGGGAACGGGCGGTGCCGCAAGCACTCCCGCACCGGCCGGGCGGTGTCGCGAAAGGCGAGGGCCGCGGGGCTGGGCGGTGCCGCGAAGGCCGGTCCCGGCGCCGGGACGGGCCGGTCTCAGGGCCGGTCTCAGGGCCGGGGCGGCCGGAGCGCGTCGCCCCGGCCCCCGGTGCCGGGCGGTTCATGAAGCCGCCCGAACAGACGGGCGGCGGGTTCGGCGAGCACCGGGGCGGGGGCGGGGAAGAGAACGGCGGGAGCGGCCGGAGTGCGGGCCGCGCCGGAGCCGGCGCCAGAACCGGAGCCGGCGCCAGAACCGGGACCGGGACCGGGACCGGGACCGGGCAGCGGTACGGCCTCGGACGCGGCCTCAGACACGGGCGCAGACACGGGCGCAGGCGTACGCGGCGGAGCGGCCGGCTCCCCACCCCCGGGCTCCCCGGTGTGGACCGCCCGGCGGCCGAGCCGCTCAAGGGGGCCGACGGCCGGGGAGGCGCAGCCGGAACAGCCCAGCAGCGCCCCCGCGGCCAGCGCGGCCACGACCCTCGCGGCCGCGCCCGGCCTCACACGTAGTCCTCCAGACGGGCCACGGCGTACCCCTTGTCCGTGATCGTCTTCATCACCTGGCGGACCATGTCGGGCATCGTGCCCTTCCAGTCCCCGGGGCCCCGGAAGTGGGTGAGGATGATGTCGCCCGGGTGGAGGTCGCGGTCCCACTCGCGCCACTCCATATGGTCCGGGAACGCCTCGGCGGCCCACAGCGGCACGGCCTTGACGCCGCACTCCTGGGCGGCCCGCAGGGTGTCCCCGTTGTAGTTGCCGTACGGCGGGCGGAAGAGCGGCGGGCGCTTCCCGTAGAGCCGCTGGAGGTTGTCCTGCTGCCCGCAGATCTCCTTCTTCTGCGCCTCGTAGGAGAGTCCGGGCATATAGCGGTGGTTGAGGGTGTGGTTGTGGAGGGCGGCGCCCTCCTGCTGCATCCGCCGGAAGTAGCCGTAGTTGTCGCTGATGACGTAGTCGCTGAGGAAGGCGCTGTACGGGATCTTCAGCTCGCTCATCATCCGGATGAAGTCGGGGTCCTTCTCGGCGCCGTCGTCGACCGTCAGGAAGACGATCTTCTCCTTCACCGGCACGGTGGTGAAGACCGGCGGCAGGGCCGCGCCGCCTTCGACCTCGAAGCCCTTGCGGGTATTGAGGAACGGTTTCGTCGCGGGGGGCTGCGGCGCGGGCAGCGGGACCTTGTCCAGGCCCCAGGCGCCGATCGCGGCCGCCCGTGCCTTCTGGATCCGTTCGACCTGGTCCACATAGGCGGCACGGGATCCGGCGGGGCCGGCCCGCTGGGCGTCCTTGTCCGCCCGTTCGAGCTGGGACGCCTCCGCCTGGGCACCGGGGTGGGGCGGGGCGCCACCGTGCTCCCCCGGGCCGGGGACGGTACAGGCGGAGCCGAGCAGGCCTGCCAGCAGCACGGCGGCGGCCGTACGCCCCTTCCGTGCTCCGCGCGCCGCTCCGGGCGCTCGCCGCGCCCCCCGGGGATGCCCGCCGGACTCCCGCCCGCATGCACCCATTTCAGCCATCTTTCCGTTTTGTCGTACTAGCCGCATGGCGCTGAATCCTGGCAGCACGCCCCCGCCTGATCCGTACGACACCGCCGTCACCGCCGGTCCGTGACCCTCCTGGCCCATCCCGGCCCCGGACCTGAACCACAATGGGCCGGGTGAACGACGCCGCCTCCCCGCTCCCCGAGCCGCTCGCGACCCTGCTGACCCCCGAGGGCCGGGCCCTGCTGGACGAGCTGCGCGACTACGCCCCCGCCGACGAGCTGGCCCTGGCGACCAGGCTGCGCCGCGATCACCCGGCCGGGCGGGTCTCGGCCGCGCTGGGCCAGGCCAGGCTGCGGCAGCGGGCGGTGGCCAAGTTCGGCGCGGCGGACGCGTACCGCATGTTCTTCACCCCGAACGGCGTGGAGCAGGCCACCCGGGCGCCCGTCGCGGCCCATCGCGCCGCGCGGCTGGCCGCGCTGGGCGTCCGCAGCGCGGCGGACCTGTGCAGCGGTATCGGCGGGGACGCGATCGCCCTCGCCCGGGCCGGGATCCGGGTACTGGCCGTCGACCGCGATCCGCTGACCGCGGCCACGGTCCGTGCCAACGCGGAGGCGCTCGGGCTGGGCGAGCTGATCGAGGTGCGCTGCGAGGACGTCACGGAGACCGATGTCTCGGCGTACGACGCCGTCTTCACCGATCCCGCCCGGCGCGGCGGCCGCGGCCGGATCTTCGACCCGGAGGCGTACTCGCCGCCGCTGTCCTGGGCGGTCGAGGCGGCCCGCGGGCGGCCGGTCGCCGCGCTCAAGATCGCACCGGGGATCCCCCACGAGCTGATCCCGGCCGATTTCGCCGCGGAGTGGATCTCGTACGAGGGCGAGGTGAAGGAGGCCGTGCTGTGGCGCGGCACGGCCGATCCGGCGCCGGGACAGGTGGCCGCGACCCTGCTGTCCGGTGCCGGCTCCGGACCGTCCGGCTCGTACACCCTGCTCGGACGGGGGCTGCCGGATCCGCCGGTCCGGCCCGTCGGCCGCTATCTCTACGAACCGGACGGCGCGGTGATCCGCGCGCATCTGGTCGCCGAGGTCGCCGCCGGGCTGGCGGGCGGCGGGCTGATCGACGCGACGATCGCCTATGTGACGGCGGACGAGCTGCGTCCGCTGCCGTCGGCCACGGCGTACGAGATCACCGATGTGCTGCCGTTCGGCCTGAAGAAGCTCAAGGCGCTGCTGCGGGAGCGCGGGGTGGGCGCGCTGACGGTGAAGAAGCGGGGTTCGGCGGTGGAGCCGGAGGAGGTGCGGCGGAAGGTGAAGCCGCAGGGCCCGAACGCGGCGACGGTCTTTCTGACCAGGGTCGACGGCGCGCCGTCGATGCTGATCGGGCACCCAGCGTAACCCCGCTGCCCCGGCCTCAGCGGTGGGCACCGCCGGGGCGGCGGGACGCGACCGGGTTCTCCAGGCGGGCCAGCCAGCGGAGATGGGCGACCGTGTTCACCAGGCCGGCGAGCCCCGCCAGCACCGGGGCGGCGCCCGCGCCGATCACGTACACCAGAGTGCTGTGGGGGGTACGGCCCGAGCCGTCGTCCAGGGATTCCGGCAGTCCGGCGCAGACCGCGAGGCCCGCCACGACACAGCCGAACGACACCATCAGCCAGCTCGCGTTCAGCCAGCCCCGGCCGTAGCCCGCGTCTCCGCGCGGGTCGCGGTCCAGGGTGGTCCAGGCCCGCAGCAGCGCCCGTACGGCCCGGTCCTCGCGGGCGTCGGCGACCGTCACGGTGAGGGTGGGGACCAGGATCGCCGCCCCGACCAGGCCCACGAATCCGGCGAAGACCAGATTGAACCCGTCGAGGGTGTCGTCGAGGGACATCAGCCCGACGCCCACCAGTCCCCAGCCCAGTTCGAAGGCGAGGACCACCAGCACCAGCCCGAGCAGCCGGAACGGTCCGACCGACTTACTGACCAGCCGGTCCAGCACCCGGCGCCGCTCGTCGAGCAGGGAACCCCGGTCCGGCCAGGGGGATATGCCGTGCGGGCCGTCGGGATCCGGTGGCGGCGGAGGCAGCTCAGACATGCGCGGAGACTATCCGCCGCGGGCCCTCCGGGCCGGGTCCGGGTGCCGTTCCACGGCGGGACCCGCCGTGGCGCCTTCCAGCGCGGGCCCCGCCGCCGGACGTGGGGCCGGGTCCCGCGGCGTACGGCCCACCGCCGCAGGGCCCTGCCCGGCCCCGGGCTACCGGTCGTCCGGAGCCGGGTCCACCGCCGGGTCCGGCGTCGGGTCCGCCATCGGATCCGGCGTCGGGTCCGCGGCCGCGCGGGCCGCGGTCTCCGCGCGGGTCAGCAGTAGATCGCGTTCCCGGTCGTTGCGGGCCAGACCGGCGGCCCGGGCGAATTCCGCCCGGGCCTCTTCCGGGCGCCCCAGCCGGGCCAGCAGATCGCCGCGCACGCTCGGCAGCAGGTGGTACTCCCGCAGCCCCGGCTCCTCCGCGAGGGCGTCCACCAGCGCGAGACCGGCCTCCGGCCCCTCCGCCATGGCGACGGCCACCGCCCGGTTCAGCTCCACCACCGGCGACGGCCGGACGGCGGCCAGCTGCCCGTACAGGGTGACGATCAGCGCCCAGTCGGTGTCCTCGTACCGCGCGGCCCGGGCATGGCACGCGGCGATCGCGGCCTGGAGGACGTACGGGCCCGGCGCGGCACCCGGCACGGCGGCCCGGTCGAGCGCGGCGAAGCCCCGCCGGATCAGCAGCCGGTCCCAGCGGGACCGGTCCTGGTCGGCGAGGAGGACCGGGCTGCCGCCGGGTCCGGTGCGCGCCGCGATCCGGGACGCCTGGATCTCCAGCAGGGCCGCCAGGCCGTGGACCTCGGACTCGCCGGGCAGCAGCGCCGCGAGCACCCGGGCCAGCCGCAGGGCGTCCTCGCAGAGCGCGGGCCGCACCCAGTCGTCGCCCTTGGTCGCCGAGTACCCCTCGTTGAAGATCAGATAGACGACTTCCAGTACGGAGTCGAGCCGGGCCGCGCGGTCGGGGCCGTACGGCACCTCGAAGGGCACGTCCGCCGCGGCGAGGGAACGCTTCGCGCGGGTGATCCGCTGTGCGATCGCCGGTTCCGAGGACAGCAGGGCGCGGGCGATCTCCTCGGCCGTCAGTCCGCCCAGCAGCCGCAGCGTCAGGGCCAGCCGGGCCTGGGTGGGCAGCACCGGATGGCAGGCGGTGAAGATCAGTCTCAGCAGATCGTCGTCGATATCGGCGTCGGGCCCGCTGCCGGGCACCGGCTCGGCGGGCGGCGGCTCGGCCGCGTGCTCCAGGGAGCGGCCGACCTCGGCGAGTTTGCGGGCGTAGTTCTCCCGGCGGCGTACGAGATCGACCGCACGGCGCTTGGCGACCGCCGTGAGCCATGCGCCCGGCTTCTCCGGAACACCCGTTTCCGGCCACTTTTCGAGCGCGGAGACCAGCGCGTCCTGCGCGATCTCCTCCGCGATCCCCACGTCCCGGACGATCCGGGCGGCGGCGGCGATGACCCGCGCCTGCTCGATCCGGAACACCGCTTCCACCGCGCTTGCCGTCGTCACGGCCACCCATCAGAGCAACTGACGGCGGCGGGGGCAAGCCGGGGCCCGGAGGCGGCGCCTCCGGGGCGGGCCGCCGGAGCGGCCGGGGCCGAGGTGCGGCTTGTGGGTTCCCGCCGGGGCGAGCCGCGGCGGAACCGGGCCCGGGCCCGGGCCGGGCAGCGGTTCGGCCACCGCCCCCGGCCCGGCTCAGCCCGCGGGCCGAGTCCTCGGCTCGGTCCTCGGCTCGGCTCAGTCCTCGGCGATCTGCCGGATCTCGCAGGTCACCGTCCAGGTGTCGTCGTGGACCTTGAGGAAGCGGTTGGCCCACTCCTCGGCCTCGGCCATGTCCTTGGCCTGGACGATGGAGTAGCCGCCGACGACCTCCTTGGTCTCGGTGAAGGGGCCGTCCGTGGCGGACAGCTTCCCGCCGGAGAAGGTCACCCGGCGGCCCTGGGAAGTGGGCGCGAGACCGCCGGTGTCCAGCATCACGCCGGCCTCGGTGATCTCCTTGAGAAGGGCCCCCATCCGCTCCCCCATCTCGGGGGAGAAACCCTCTTCGGGCACATTGTTCTCGTCCACGCGGACGATCGTCAGAAAGCGGGGCATGTCGGCTCCTCGTGCTGGTCGCTGCTACCGGTGGCCCGGACGGGCCGGATAGGTCCGGTGAGAGTCCGGAGGTCCACGGGGCGCTGGTGCTTCCCGTGGGGCTTTCCCCCTGCTCTCACCCTTCCGTCGATCGGACGACAGCCGATCCGACACTCCGCCGAAGATTCTTTCCGGGTTTTTCCGGGACCGCCTCCCGGAGCCGCCGCCGGGGCTTCCTTCCGGGTCCCCGGGACCGTACGGACCCGCGCCCGTTCCGCCCGGTCCCGCCCGTTCAGCCCGGACCGGGCGCGCTCAGTCCAGCCCCAGCGAGGTGAACCGCCAGCGGTGCACGGGCCTGTCGATCAGCTCCGGCGCCGGGTCGGGCAGCCCGGGCAGCTCCGCCCCGGGCCCGCCGTCCGTCTCCCACCAGGTGATCACCAGCACCCGGTCGCCCCCGGCGCCGAAGGTCTCCCGCCGCAGCGGCTCCCGGGGCAGGGCCTGCGCCCTGGCCCACTCCAGCAGTCCGGCGCCCCGGCCGGGGGCCGCCTTCGCCTCCCACATCAGCGCGACGGTCACCGGGCCCGCCGCCGCCCCGCCCTTTTCCCCGCCCTTTTCCCCGCCCGTCCCCGTCCCCGTCCCCGTCACGAGTAGAGGTTCTTCCTGCTGACCTCGTGCACATGGTCGTGCGAGTGCGAATGCGAATGCGAGTGACCGTGGGCGCCGGGCACATGCGGGTCCGTGACCGGCAGGGACGAGTCCGCCGACAGCTCCAGATCCGAGGCGGGCCGGTTGCGGGCCACCATCTCGGCCCCCAGCGCCGCCACCATCGCGCCGTTGTCCGTGCACAGCTTCGGCCGCGGCACCCGGAGCCTGATCCCCGCCCGCTCGCACCGCTCCGCGGCCAGCGCGCGCAGCCGCGAGTTGGCCGCGACACCGCCGCCGATCATCAGATGGTCGACGCCCTCGTCCCGGCAGGCCCGGACCGCCTTGCGGGTCAGCACGTCGACGACCGCCTCCTGGAAGGACGCCGCCACATCCCGTACCGGCACCTCCTCGCCCGCCGCGCGCTTCGCCTCGATCCAGCGGGCCACCGCCGTCTTCAGCCCCGAGAAGGAGAAGTCGTACGCGGGGTCCCGCGAACCGGTCAGCCCGCGCGGGAACGCGATCGCCTGCGGGTCGCCCTCCTTCGCCAGCCGGTCGATCACCGGCCCGCCGGGGAAGCCCAGGTCGAGCACCCGGGCGATCTTGTCGAACGCCTCACCGGCCGCGTCGTCGATGGTCGCGCCCAGCGGCCGGACATCGCTGGTGATGTCCGGCGCCAGCAGCAGCGACGAGTGACCGCCGGAGACCAGCAGCGCCATCGTCGGCTCCGGCAGCTTGCCGTGCTCCAGCTGGTCGACGCAGATATGGGAGGCGAGGTGGTTCACCCCGTACAGCGGCTTGTTCAGGGCGTACGCGTACGCCTTGGCCGCCGCCACGCCCACCAGCAGCGCACCCGCGAGGCCGGGCCCCGCGGTGACCGCGATCCCGTCGAGGTCGCGGGCCGAGACGCCGGCCTCCTTGAGGGCGCGCTCGATGGTGGGGACCATCGCCTCCAGATGCGCGCGGGACGCGATCTCGGGCACGACCCCGCCGAACCGGGCGTGCGTGTCGACGCTCGACGCCACGGCGTCGGCGAGCAGCGTGGTCCCGCGCACGATGCCGACACCGGTCTCGTCGCAGGACGTTTCGATACCGAGTACGAGCGGTTCGTCAGCCATGGCTCAACATTCCCTTGCAGTGCCGTGCACCTGGTGGCGCATGACGAGCGCGTCGATATTGCCGGGCTGGTAGTAGCCGCGGCGGATTCCGATGGGCTCGAAGCCGAAGCGCTCGTACAGCTTCTGGGCCCTGATGTTGTCCACCCGTACTTCGAGGAGGACTTCGTCGCATTCGAAGGCGGTGGCGTGCTGGAGCAGATCGGTGAGCAGCGCGGCGCCGAGACCGCTGCCCCAGCGCTCCCGGGCGACCGCGATCGTCAGTACGTCGGCGAGCCCGCCGGCCGCGCCGAGACCGGCATAGCCGGTGATCCGGCCGCCCCGCCCCGGACGGCCGCCGGTGTCCGGACGGCCGCCGGTGTCCGAGGAGTCGTCCGCGGCCGGGGAGCCGTCCGCGCCCTGCGGGGGGCCGGGCTCCTCGGCGACGACGAAGCGGCGGGTGGCCCGGGGCCCGCGGGCATGGGCCAGGTCGCCCCAGAACATCCCGGCGGACCAGGGGTCCTCCGGGAAGAGTTCGTTCTCCAGGGCCAGCACCTGTTCCAGGTCCCACCAGCGCATCTCGCGCAGTACGGGCGGGGCCGGGGGCCGGTGTCCGGCCGGGCCGGGCGGGGTGGTCACTGCGGGGTGACCACCTTGTAGTTCTTCGGGACCTGAGCGTCGGGGCGGCGCAGATAGAGCGGCTGCGGCGGCAGGAAACCCACTCCGGCCGGGCCCGCGGTACCGACGGCGACACCAGCCGCAGCTTCCCCGGCCGCCGCGGACTCCGCGGCCCCGACGGCCCCGACGGGCTCCGGCAGTCCCGCGCCTTCCGCGAGCAGCTCGGCGGCGAGGGAGGCCAGCGCGGCGGCCGAGGCGTGCTCCGGTCCGCCGGGGACCACGGTGGTGAAGGTGTCGGGGTAGAGCAGGGCACCCGCGCCGACGGCGGGCAGGCCCGCGACCCGGTCGGCGATATCTGCGGGCCGGTCCACGTAGGGTCCCGTGACCCGCTCGCGCGGCGAGTCGTAGACGGCCCAGTAGACCTCCTTGCGGCGGGCGTCCGTCGCCACCACGAAGGGGCCCGTCACCCCGGCGTCCCGCGCGGCGGCCCAGGCGAGGCCGTCCAGCGTGCAGAGGCCGTACACCGGAACGCCCAGCGCCGACCCGAAGGTGGCCGCGGTCACCAGACCGACCCGCAGCCCGGTGTACGGGCCGGGACCGGTACCGGTCACCACGGCGGTGACGGCGTCCAGGCTCGTCCCGGCCTCGGCCAGTACCCGGTCGACGGCGGGCAGCAGCAGTTCGCCGTGGCGCCTGGCATCCACCCGGCTGGACTCGGCGAGGACTTTCGTACCGTCGTGCAGAGCGGCGGTGACGGCGGGCGTGGCGGTATCTACGGCGAGCAAGAGCACGCGAACAGCCTACGGCTCCCGGGCGCCCGGGCACGGCTCACCCTCGAACGGGGGAGGCTGCTGCTACCGTCGCCACGGAAACATCCCATGCGACAGTCGTTCAGTCCGACGGACTGAGCGGCCGGTGGAACCGGTACATCCGAAAGGTGGCTCAGGTGGCACGCAGCTCCGGACTCGTGGCCGTGTTCACGGTGGCCGCGCTGGCGGGTGTGGGCTTCCTCGCGTACAAGGCGGAGGCCAGTGTCTCCGATCTGAAGGCGAAGCCGGGCGCGAGCGCGGCCCCCGGCAAGACGGCCCCCAAGGCACCGGTGAACCCCCTGGCCCTGCCGCTGAACTCGGGCACCGGCGAGCGGGTCGTGTACGGGCTCCAGGCCAAGCGGGCCTGGCTGGTCGAGGCCAAGGGGAACAAGGTCCGCCGGACCTTCACCGTGATGCCGTCGACGGTGAATCCGGCGCCGGGGACATATGCGGTGACCTCGCGGGCGGGGAAGATCCCCGGCTCCGACGGGCTGGCCATCGAGCATGTGGTGCGGTTCGCCAAGGTGAACGGGGTGACGGTCGGCTTCAGCGCGGCGGTCAACGGCTCCATGTCGGCGCCGGACCCGAAGAAGAAGACCGGCGGGGTGCGGATGACCCGCGAGGACGGCAATGCGATGTGGGGCTTCGCGACGGTGGGCGTCAAGGTCGTCGTCGTCCCCTGACGCCGCCGCTGCCACCTGCTCGCCGCGCCGGGCCTGGAGTCGGCGCCCGCGGGCGCCGAAGACCCCCCGTACGGAGGACTCGCGACGGACACCGGACACCGGTCGCCCCGGACGGGGCCGTGCGCGGGTGAGCCGCCGTCAGGCCGCGGTGCGCCGCACCGGCCGGTCCTGCGGATGTACGCGGCATCCGGAGCCCGGGCCTGCGTCCGGGGCCGGGCCCGTGTCACGGGCGGCGGCCGGATCCGGCGCACTCGCGGGGGCCGCGGCCCCGTCACGGCGGTCCGGCGGTGTGGAGACCGCGGCCGCGGCGGCACAGGACGCCAGCAGATCCCGCATGGACGGCGACTGGGGCCGCCGCGGCACGGACGCGCGCTCGGATGCCGGCATGGCTGCCTCCTGGGTCACGGGGACCTGAACGGTCGGCGGTCGGATGGTTAGGTAGACCTAACCAAGCGTCCGTACCATGTCACCACGCACCGCACGCCCGGCGCAACATCTTCCCGACGGCTTGTCGGAAAATCCGCGGAATGCGAGGGCCGGGCGGGGCGTACCGGGAGCGCCGGGCCGTCACTCCAGCCGGAGGTCGGCCTCCGTCCAGCGGGTGCCGTAGCCGGTCAGCGTCACCGTCCGCCGGTCGTCGTCCGTATCGCCCACCACCCGGTGGATGACCACGTGCAGCCGGTCGTCCGACAGGTCCTCGACCTTGCCGTCGCCCCACTCGACCACGACCACGGAGTCCGGCAGGGAGACGTCCAGGTCGAGGTCCTCCATCTCGTCGAGCCCGCCGCCCAGGCGGTACGCGTCGACATGGACCAGCGCCGGACCGCCGCCCAGCGGCGGATGGACCCGGGCGATGACGAACGTCGGGGAGGTGACGGCGCCGCGCACCCCGAGGCCCTCGCCGAGGCCGCGGGTGAGCGTCGTCTTCCCGGCGCCGAGTTCACCCGTGAGCATCACCAGGTCGCCGGGGCGGAGCCGGGCGGCGAGCCTGCGGCCGAGGTCCGTCATCCGCGCCGCCGAGTCGACGGCGATCCGGGCCTCCGGGGCCGGGCCGGGAGCGGCCCGCGGAGCGGCTGCGGGGGCGGCGGCCTCCGGGGCGGGCGGCCGGACGGCGGCGGTGGAGCGGGACCCGGGCGCGGCCCCGGCGGCCCCGGCGGCGTCAGCCGGGTTGTGCGGTGCTTCCATACGGGCCAACGTTAGCCGCTGCCGGTACCGCCCCGGCCCGGGCGAGCAGATCCGCCAGCCGGTCCGTGACCGCCTCCGGATGCTCCAGCATCACCAGATGACCGGCGTCCGGCACGATGACCAGTTCGGCGTCCGGGAGCCGGTCGGCGATGACCTCGCTGTGCCCGCTGGGCGTGACCAGGTCCTTGTCCCCGGCCAGCACCAGCACCGGCAGCCCGGCGAAGACCGGGAGCCCCTCGGCCTTGTCGTGTTCGTCGAAGGCCGGGTAGAACTCGGCGACCACATCGATCGGAGTCGACTCGATCATCCGCTCGGCGAAGCGCACGACCGCGGCGTCGACATCGCGCGACGAGAACGAGTACCGCTTGATCAGCCCGGCGAAGAGGTCCGCGGTCGCCCGGCGGCCCCGCTCCACAAGCTCGGCCTGGGAGCCGAGGGCCCGCAGCACCCCGGGCAGGATCCGCCGTACGGCGGCGACCCCGGCGACCGGCAGCCCGTAGTGGACCTCCCCCAGCCGGCCGCTGGAGGTGCCGACGAAGGCCACGGCCGCGACCCGCTCGCGGACGTACTCCGGATACTGCGCGCCCAGCGCCATCACCGTCATCCCGCCCATGGAGTGCCCCACCAGCACCACGGGCCCCTCCGGGGCGGCGGCGTCGAGGACGGCCTTCAGATCGCGGCCCAGGGTGTCGATGGAGACCGGCACCCGCTCGGGGCCCTGCTGGGCGACACCCCGCCCGGAGCGGCCGTGGCTGCGCTGGTCCCAGTGGACGGTACGGACCAGTCCGCGCAGCGCGGCGCGCTGGAAGTGCCAGGAGTCCTGGCTGAGGCAGTAGCCGTGGCTGAAGACGACGGTGACGGGGGCGGGGGCGCGGCGGCCGAAGAGCCTGCGGCGGCGGGGCGCGGCGGCTCCCGGGTCGACCTCGTCCACCTCGTAGTAGAGCAGCGTCCCGTCGTCGGCGAACGCCTTGCCCGGGGTGCCGCGGACGGCACCGTACGGGCCGGTGGCGTCGAGGGCGAGCCGGGCCTTCTTCCGTACGCCGCGGCCGACGGTGAGCCGCTCGACGGCGACGCCCGCCGCCGCGCCCGCGGCGATCACGCCTATCGCGATGCCCGCGATCCCGGCGCGGCGCCAGGTGGCCGTGCCGGGGCCGGTCGCGGCGTCCGCGGCGGCGGAGACCGCGGCCGCCGCTCCGGCCAGGGCGTCCCCCGTGCTGGTCTCGGTCACCGTGCCGCTCCTCGTCGTCGTACCGGTAGCTCGTCGTACCCGTAGCTCGTCTTGTGCGTGGTTGGTCTTGCCCGTGGCCCGTTGTATCCGTGGCCGTTGTGCCCCTGGCCGTTGTATCCGTGGCCGTTGTGTCCGTGGCCGTTGTGTCCGTGGCCGTTGTGTCCGTGGCCGTTGTGTCCGTGGTCCGCCGGGCCGGTGGCCGGCCGTTTTCCGCGGCCGGCCGTCCGGGACCGGCCGCCCCCGGTCCGGCCCCGCCCCGCGCTCCCGCGCCGGACGGCCGCCGAATCCGCAGGCCGTCGTACCTCTACCCGGATCCGGCCGGATATCCGCACGCCCGTGCGGACGGAACCGGCCCGCCGGGGTCAGTCCGTCCGGCCCGCGACGCCCGTGCCCGGACCGGAGCCCTCATCCGCACCAGCAGCAACACCAGCAGCAGCACCGGCACCGGCACCGGCACCGGCACCGGCACCGAGGTAGACGCGGGGCACCCGCTTCCCGATCCGGGTGACGATCTCGTACGCGATGGTGTCCGCGGCCCGCGCCCAGTCCTCGGCGGTGGGCTCGCCGTGGTCGCCCGGCCCGAAGAGCACGGCCTCCGCACCCTCCTGGATCTTGCGGCCGCCGAGGTCGACCACGAACTGGTCCATGGCGACCCGGCCCGCGACCGTGTGCAGTTCGCCGCCGACCAGGACGGGGCCGCGGCCGGAGGCATGGCGCGGGATGCCGTCGGCGTATCCGACGGGGATCAGGCCGAGGGTGGTCTCCTCCGCGGTGACATAGGTGTGGCCGTAGCTGATGCCGTGTCCGGCGGGCACGCCCTTCACCAGGGCGACGTTCGCGGAGAGGGTCATCACGGGCCGCAGTCCCAGCTCGCGGTGGGTGCCGATCTCGGGGGCGGGTGAGATGCCGTACATCGCGATACCGGTACGGACCAGATCGAAGTGCGACTCGGGCAGGGTGAGGGTGGCCGGGGAGTTGGCGATATGACGGATCTCGGGGTCGATGCCCTCGCGCTCCGCATGGGCCAGCAGGTCCCCGAAGGTGTCGAGCTGCCGCCTGATGGACGGATGCCCGGGCTCGTCGGCGCAGGCGAAGTGCGACCAGACGCCGGTGACCCGGACCGTCCCCTCGGCCTCGGCGGCCCGTGCGGCGGCGACCAGTTCGGTCCAGTCGGCGGGCTGGCAGCCGTTGCGGCCCAGGCCCGTATCGGCCTTGAGCTGGATCCTGGCGGGCCGGCCGGCCTCCCGGGCGGCGGCGGTCACCTCGGCCAGCGCCCACATCCCGCTGACGGACATGTCGAGACCGGCTTCGATGCCCTCGCGCCAGGGGCCGCCGGGCGTCCAGAGCCAGCACATCAGCGGTGCTTCGACGCCCTGGGCGCGCAGGGCGAGCGCCTCCTCGGGCGTGGCCGTGGCGACCCAGGTCGCGCCCGCTTCCAGCGCCGCCCGGGCGCAGGGCAGGGCGCCGTGCCCGTACCCGTCCGACTTCACCACGGCCATCAGCGCCGCGCCGCCGGTCCGGGCGCGCAGGCTCGCCACATTGGCACGGAGCGCGTCGAGGTCGATCTCGGCCCGGGCCCGGGAGGCGGGGCCGCGACGGGTGTCTGTGGTGGTCGGCGTGGTGTTCATCGTGGCCCAGTCTCTCAGAGCCCCCCGTCGGGGCCCCTTCGGCGACTCCCGCCTCCGGCACCGGAACCTGTGCACTTCCTCACGCCGGAACCGGGAACCGGGGCGGGAGCGGAGCGGCCGGGTCCGCCGGGGCGGCAGGGGTACGGAGCCGGGCGGGGCAGCCGGGTCCGCCGGGGCCGCGGTGGTACGGAGCCGGGCCGAGCGCCCGGGTCCGCCAAGGCCGCGGGGGTACGGAGCCGGGCCGAGCGGCCGGGTCCGCCAAGGTGGCGGGGGTACGGGGCCGGTGAACCGGGCGCCCCGGTTCCGCGGCCCGCGGCTACCCCTCCGCCGCCTCCCGGACGTCCAGCCAGGCGCGGCCCAGGGCCTCCGCGACCCCGTACGAGGTCACGGGGGTGCCCTCGGCCGCCGCCGAGCGGGCCGCGAGGCCGTGCAGATAGGCGGCGGCGGAGCCCGCGTCGAGGGCGGACAGGCCGCTCGCGAGCAGGGATCCCGCGAGCCCGGCCAGCACATCGCCGCTGCCCGCGGTCGCCAGCCAGGGGGTGCCCATGGTGTTGACCCGGACGGGGGTGCCGGGACGCGGGTCGGCGACCAGGGTCGTGGCCCCCTTCAGCAGCGCGGTGGCACCGTAGCGGGCGGCGAGTTCGCGGACGGCGGCCAGCCGGGCGGCCTCGACCTCCTCGCGGGTGGTGTCCAGCAGCGCGGCCGCCTCGCCCGCGTGCGGGGTGAGCAGGGTGGCGGCGGTACGGCCGGTCAGCAGGGCGGGTTCGGCGGCCAGCCGGCGCAGGGCGTCCGCGTCGACCAGGACCGGAACGGGCTGCGCGAGTACTTCCGCGACCGCGTCGAGGTCGTCGCCGAGGCCGGGGCCGACGATCCACGCCTGGACGCGTCCGGCCTTCCCCGGCGGGCCCGCGTGGACCAGGGCCTCCGGGAAGCGGGCGATGACGGCGTCGGCCGCGTGTCCCACGTACCGTACGGCTCCGGCGCCGCCGCGCAGCGCTCCCGCGACGGCGAGGACGGCCGCGCCGGGGTAGCGGGCGGAGCCCGCGGCGATCCCCACCACCCCGCGGCGGTACTTGTCGTCGGCGGCGCCGGGTTCCGGCAGCAGATGGGCCACATCCGGGTGCTGGAGCGCCTCCAGCGCGGGCACGGACGGCAGGATGCCGCCGAGGCCGATGTCCACGAGCCGTACCGTGCCCGCGAATTCGCGCCCCGGACCCACCATCAGCCCCGGCTTCTCGGCCCCGAAGACGACGGTGAGGTCCGCGCGCAGCGCCTCGCCGTGCACCTCGCCGCTGTCGGCCTCGATACCGCTGGGCAGGTCGACCGCGACGACGGCGGCGCGGGATCCGCGGGCGGCGCGGGCGATCGGCACGGCGTCGGGGCGCAGTCCGCCGCGGCCGCCGATACCGGTGATGCCGTCGAGGACGAGGTCGGCGGCGTCGAGGGCCTCGAAGGGGTCGTCGGCGACCCGGCCGCCCGCGGCCAGCAGAGCGGCGAGCCCGCCCGGATGGGCACGGCCGGGGGCGAGGAGTACGGCGGTGACGCCCGCGCCCCGGCGGGCCAGCCGGGCCCCGGCGTACAGCGCGTCGCCGCCGTTGTCGCCGCCGCCCGCGAGGACGACGATCCGTGACCCGTACACCCGGCCGCCGTCGCCGCCGCGCAGCAGTCCGGCGCAGGCGGCGGCGAGTCCGGCGGCGGCACGCTGCATCAGCGTGCCCTCGGGCAGCCGGGCCATCAGCTCAGCCTCGGCGCGGCGGACGGTGTCCACGGTGTGGGCGGTACGCATATTCCGAGTCTGCCGCACGGAGGCCGGGGCCGCCGGGCCGAACGGGCCGGGTGGGCCGGGTGGGCCGGGCGAGCGGGGTGGGCCGGGCGAGCGGGCACCCGGCGCCCCGAGGCGGCGCGCCCCCAGGGCAACGCGTCCCCGGGGCAACGCCTCCCCGACGGTCGTCCGCCACCCTCCCCGGACCCCCTCCCCGGACCCCCGCCGTACGCCCCGCCCCTCCCCACCCCCGCCGTGCGCAGTCCCACCGCCGAACCGCCCGCCGAGCCAACACCACTCCGCCCCGGCCCACTTGTCGCAGCACTCCCCCGCACGTCAGAGGGTTGACGCCATCTCAGGCTCAACTTAGGTTTGCCTTACCTAAGTGGCTGTTGCTCCCTGCATCCACTCCTCGCCCCATTCCGCGAAAGGTGTCCCCCAGCCATGCCCTCTGCCGCCCGCAAGGCCGCGCTCCTCTCCCCCCGTACGGCCGCCCGCGCCGCCGTCGCGATGCTCGGTGCCACCGCGCTGACCCTCGGCCTGGCCTCCTCCGCGTCCGCGGCGACCGTGAACAGGTCCATCACCGACAACAACACCCCGTACACCCTCTCCCTCACCGCCCCGAGCACCGCCGCGGCGGCCGGGCAGAACGTCACCGTCAGCGGCAGCGGCTACAACACCTCGCAGGGCGTGTACGTCGGCCTCTGCGCCGTGCCCGCGGGCGTCAATGTGAACGACCAGTCGACCTGGAGCGCCAAGCCGACGCCGTGTCTCGGCGGGCAGGACCAGGCCGGCACCACGGGCGCCTCGCACTGGGTGAACTCCGACTGGTGGTGGATGTCCCCGAACAACTCCTCCGCCTACAACGTCGTCAACAACCGCGGCAGCTTCTCCGTGAACATCCATGTCAAGGCCCAGATCTCGTCCTCCGTGACCTGCGGTCAGGGTGGCGTCACCTGCGCGATCGTCACCCGCGCGGACCACTTCGACAGCAACGACCGCAAGTACGACGTCTACGTCCCGGTGACGTTCTCCTAAGCGATGCCCATCAGCGCACCGAGCGTCAGGCGGTCCGTGGCCGCCGCCGTACCGCTCCTGCTCGCCGCCGCGGCCCTGGCCGCGGCGGCGCCGGGAACGGCCCGTGCGGCGGCCGCGCCCGGCGAGGCCACCGGCCCCACCGGACAGAAACTGACCGTTTCCGAGACGAAGAACATCAACCCGGCCGGCCAGAAGGTCACGGTCACCGGCACCGGATACGACGTCACCAAGGGCATCTACCTGGCCGTCTGCCGGGTGCCCGCCACCCCCGCCGACCAGCCCAGCCCCTGTCTCGGCGGCAGCGACTTCACCGGCGGCTCCGGATCCACCCACTGGATCTCCAACAACCCGCCCGCCTACGGGCAGGGCCTGGTCAAGAAGTTCACCGTCGGCGCCGACGGCAAGGGCAGCTTCACCCTGGAGGTGACGGTCAAGGCCAAGGACAGCAGCGCCGACTGCTCCCAGGTCCGCTGTGCCGTCGTCACCCGGGCCGACCACACGCATATCTCCGACCGCGAACAGGATGTGATCGTCCCGGTCACCTTCTCCTCGGGCAACGGCGGCGAGCCGACGCCCGAGGTGCCCGCCGGGACCGTGCGCCACCAGACCGTACGCACCCTGACCCCACCCCTGGGCGCCGCGCACCACGCGGCCGCCGATCCCGCGGCGGGGCGGCTCTATGTGGCGACCGACAGCGGCAGCCGTCGGCAGCTGATCACGTACGAGACGGCCACCGGCCGCACCGTCGGCACCCCCGTCGAACTGCCGGACCCCGTTTCGGCACTGGCGCTGGACGCCCCGGCGAACTCCCTGCACCTCGCCCTCGGCGACCGGATCGCCACCTACGACACCCGTACCGGCGCCCTCGCCGACAACAAGGCGAAGCTCCCCGGAAACATCAACCTGCTGGCCGCCGACCCCGGCCGGGGCCGGGTGTACGCGGCGGTGCAGCCCACGCGCTCGGTGACGGTGTTCGCCACCGGAAGGAAGTCGTCCAACGTCTGGCGGCAGGTCGGCAAACCGATCGCCCACCCCTTCCCCGTCGCCGGTCTCGCCGTGGACTCGTCGGTCCGCGGGGCCTACACCACCTATGTCGGCCCCAACACGTCCACCTCGCCGATGTCCTTCCACAATGTGCTGAGCGCGATCGACGGTACGAGGGGCAGGGCGGTGGGCACACCGCTGAGCCTGGGCACCACGGCCCTGGGCAGCATGGGCCTGACCGTCGACCCCACCACCCGTACGGGCTATGTCGCCAATATCGCGGCGGGCACGGTCTTCTCGGTGGACCTGCGGGCGAACCGGGTCACCGGCACGCTCCAGGTGGGCGCCAACCCCAAGGCACTGGCGTACGACGCCGGTTCGGGCACCCTCTACGCGGCCTCGACCACCGCGCCGACCGTCGCCGCGGTCGATGTGAAGGGGAAGCGCGAGAAGGAGGACTTCACGGTCGGCGACCGGCCGTCCGGGCTGGCCCTCGACCCGAAGACGCAGAGCGTGTTCGCGGTCGCCGAGGGCAAGGTGACCCAGACGCAGCGCCGGGTCTCCCCGGCGGTGACCGGCGTGCCCAAGGCGGTCACGGTCGCGGCGGGCAAGCAGGCCGTGTTCACGGCCGCGGCCACCGGTACCCCGGCCCCCACCACCGGGTGGGAGGTCAGCGCGGACGGCACGGCCTGGCTGCCGGTCGCGGGCGCCTCGGGCCCCCGGCTCGCCTTCACGGCGACGAAGGCGCACCACGGCAACCGCTACCGGGCGGTCTTCTCCAACCCCGTCGGCTCGCTGCGTTCGGCTCCGGCGGCGCTGAAGGTGACCGCGCCGCCGAAACCGCCGCCGGGCGGATCATCCGGATCGTCGGGCTCCGCCGGCTCCTCCGGCTCGACGGCCGGCGGCCCGGCGCCCCAGTCGGTCGGCGGTACGAGTACGGGCGGTACCAGCGGCGATACGGGTACCGGCGGCACCGCGGGCGGTGGCACCGTGGGCGGCGGGACCGTGGGCGGCGGGACCACGGGCGGATCCTCCACCGGCGGATACGCCACGGGCGGATCCGCCACGAGTGGCGGTGGCGGTTCCCTCGCCTCCACCGGCAGCAGCGCCCTCGGCCTCACCGCGGTGGCGGGCGCGCTCGCGGCGGCGGGGACGGTCACCACGCTGTACGCCTTCCGGCGACGGCGGCCGACTCCCTGATCCCGCGGCGGGGCGGGGCGCCTCTCCTCACCGGAGGCACCCCGCCCCGGCGCGTACACAGGCACGGCCGCCCCGGGCCCGCACGGGTCGGGGCTCACCCGTACCCGGCACCACGGCACGGGCCCGCCTCCGCCTCCGCCTACCCCTCCGCGATCACCACCGCCGACGCGACCCCCGCGTCATGGCTCAGCGAGATATGCCAGGACCGCACGCCCAGCGCCTCGGCCCGGGCCGCCACCGTGCCGTAGACCTCCAGCCGGGGGCGGCCCGAGTCCTCCACGCACACCTCGGCGTCCGTCCAGAGCAGGCCCGGCGGCGCGCCGAGCGCCTTCGCCACGGCCTCCTTGGCGGCGAACCTGGCCGCAAGGGAGGCGTACCCCCGCCGCTCGCCGCTGGGCAGCAGCAGCTCCCGCTCCAGGAACAGCCGCCCCGCCATCGCGGGCGTACGCCGCAGCGACGCCGCGAACCGGTCGATCTCGGCGACGTCGATCCCCACCCCGATGATCATGCGATCACCCTCCGCTCCACTCCACTGCCTGCCGGCTACTCCACCGTCACGGACTTCGCCAGATTGCGCGGCTGGTCCACCTCGTTGCCCCGGGCGGTGGCCAGCTCGCAGGCGAACACCTGGAGCGGCACGGTAGCGACCAGCGGCTGGAGCAGCGTCGGCACGGCCGGGATCCGGATCAGATGGTCGGCGTACGGGACCACCGTCTCGTCGCCCTCCTCGGCGATCACCACGGTCCGCGCCCCCCGCGCCCGGATCTCCTGGATATTCGAGACGATCTTGCCATGGAGGACGGACCTCCCCCGGGGCGACGGCACCACCACAACCACCGGAAGACCGGCCTCCACCAAGGCGATCGGCCCGTGCTTCAGCTCCCCGGCCGCGAACCCCTCCGCATGCATATAGGCCAGTTCCTTCAGCTTCAGCGCGCCCTCCAGCGCCACCGGGTAGCCGACGTGCCGCCCCAGGAAGAGGACCGTGTCCTGGCCGGCCAGGGAGCGGGCCAGGGCGCGCACCGGTTCCACGGTGGCCAGCAGGCGTTCGAGGTCGGCCGGGATCCGGGCGAGGTCGCGGATGACCGCCCGGACCTCGTCGCCCCAGGTGGTGCCGCGGGCCTGCCCCAGGTACAGGGCCACCAGATAGCAGGCGACGAGCTGGGTGAGGAACGCCTTGGTGGAGGCGACGGCGACCTCGGGGCCCGCGTGGGTGTAGAGCACGGCGTCCGACTCGCGGGGAATGGTGGATCCGTTCGTGTTGCAGATCGCGAGGACCTTCGCGCCCTGCTCGCGGGCGTGCCGGACCGCCATCAGGGTGTCCATCGTCTCGCCGGACTGGGAGATCGCGACGACCAGCGACCGCCGGTCGAGGATGGGGTCCCGGTAGCGGAACTCGCTGGCCAGCTCCACCTCGCAGGGCACCCTGGTCCAGTGTTCGATGGCGTACTTCGCGATCAGACCGGCATGGAAGGCCGTACCGCAGGCCACCACCACGACCTTCTCCACCGCCCGCAGCTCGGGCACCGGGATCCGGACCTCGTCCAGGGTCAGCGTGCCGTCCTCGCCGATCCGCCCCAGCAGGGTGTCGGCGACGGCGCGCGGCTGTTCCGCGATCTCCTTGAGCATGAAGGAGGCGTGCCCGCCCTTCTCGGCCGCCGAGGCGTCCCAGCCGACGTGGTACGGGCGGACCTCGGCGGGGACCCCGTGGAAGTCGGTGACGGTGATGCCGTCCCGGCGGACCTCGACGACCTGGTCCTGGCCCAGTTCGACGGCGGAGCGGGTGTGCTCGATAAAAGCGGAGACATCGGAGGCGAGGAAGGTCTCGCCCGCGCCGACCCCGACCACCAGGGGCGAGTTCCGGCGGGCGCCGACGACCGTGCCCGGGGCGTCGGCGTGCACCGCGACCAGGGTGAAGGCGCCTTCGAGGCGGCGGCAGACCAGCCGCATGGCTTCGGCGAGGTCGCCGCAGGACGAGTAGGACTCGGCGAGCAGATGGGCGACGACCTCGGTGTCCGTCTCGGAGCCGAGATGGTGGCCGCGGCCGGCCAGCTCGGCCCGGAGCGCCGCGAAGTTCTCGATGATGCCGTTGTGGACGACGGCGACCCGGCCCCCGTTGTCCAGATGCGGATGGGCGTTGGCGTCGGTGGGGCCGCCGTGGGTGGCCCAGCGGGTGTGCCCGATACCGGTGGATCCGGCGGGCAGCGGCCGGTCCGCCAGCTCCTTCTCCAGATTGACCAGCTTCCCGGCCCTTCTGGCCGCGGCGAGCCCGCCGTCGGCGAGGACGGCGACCCCGGCGGAGTCGTATCCCCGGTACTCCAGTCGCCGGAGCCCGGCGACGATCACTTCCAGCGCCGACTGCCCCCCGACGTACCCCACGATTCCACACATAAGCCGCACCATACGACTTTTCCCCGCCCGGCCCGGGGCACCACCCGCCGCCCCGTCACCGGTCCACCCGGGCGGCCCCGCGCGGGCGCCTCCCGCGGGAGCCGGGCTCCCTCCCGGTGGGCGCCCCGGCCCCGGCCCCGGCCCCTCCCGGCGGGCGCCCCGCCCTCCTCCCGGGGGCGCCACGCGCGTGACCCACCCCACGGCCCGCTTCCGGGCCCCGGCACCGACAATGGGGCCTGTGATCACGACGCCGCCACGGAACACCCACCGCAAGGCCGCCCCCGACGCCTCGACCCCGTACGTCGACCTGACCCGGGCCGAATGGAGCGCGCTGCGGGACAAGACCCCGCTGCCGCTCAGCGCCGAGGAGGTCGAGAAGCTGCGCGGCCTCGGGGACGTGATCGACCTCGACGAGGTGCGGGACGTCTATCTGCCGCTCTCCCGGCTGCTGAACCTCTATGTGAAGGCCACCGGGGAGCTGCGCGGCGCGCTGAACACCTTCCTCGGCGACGCGGCGGGCGGACAGGCCGCCCAGCGCGGTACGCCGTTCGTGATAGGGATCGCGGGCTCCGTCGCGGTCGGCAAGTCGACGGTCTCCCGGCTGCTCCAGGCACTGCTGGCGCGCTGGCCGGAGCATCCGCGGGTGGAGCTGGTGACCACGGACGGCTTCCTGCTGCCCATGAAGGAGCTGGAGGCCCGGGGCCTGGCCGCGCGCAAGGGCTTCCCCGAGTCGTACGACCGGCGGGCGCTGACCCGGTTCGTCGCCGATATCAAAGCGGGGAAGGAGGAGGTCACCGCCCCGGTCTACTCGCATCTCATCTACGACATCGTGCCCGGCGAGCGGCTGGTGGTCCGGCGCCCCGACATCCTGATCGTGGAGGGCCTGAACGTCCTCCAGCCCGCGCTGCCCGGCAAGGACGGCCGGACCCGGGTCGGCCTCGCGGACTACTTCGACTTCTCGGTCTATGTCGACGCCCGCCCCGAGGACATCGAGAAGTGGTACCTCCACCGCTTCCGCAGGCTGCGGGAGACCGCCTTCCGGGACCCCTCCTCGTACTTCCGCAAGTACACGCAGGTGTCGGAGGAGGAGGCGATGGAGTACGGCCGCACCACCTGGCGCACCATCAACAAGCCCAACCTGCTGGAGAACGTGGCCCCGACCCGCGGCCGTGCCACCCTGATCCTGCGCAAGGGCCCCGACCACAAGGTCCAGCGGCTCTCCCTGCGCAAGCTCTGACGGCACCCGGCCCCGGCCGTCACACCACCCCGCGACACCCTAGGAGTACGCCGGCGTGCTGCACCTGCGTCTGATCGTCCCCGCCGACCGTACGACGGCGGTGGTCCGCCTGGTCGAGAACACCGTCGGTACGGCCCACCTGGCCGTACTGCCCGGCGCCGCCCGCGACCCCGAGGGCGATCTGGTCCTCTGCGACGTGGCCCGCGAGTCGTGCGACGAACTGATCGCGGAGCTGCGGGTGCTCGGCATCGACGAGGTCGGGTCGATCGCGGTCGAGGACATCCACCTCTCCCTCTCCCGCCGCGCCGACCGGGCGGAGAAGGAGGCACCGGGCGAAGGTGCGGACGCGGTGCTGTGGGAGCACCTGACGGACGCGACCCACGAGGAGTCGACGCTCTCCGCCACGTATCTCGCCTTCATGTCGGTCGCCACGATGATCGCGGCCTGCGGCGTGGTCCTCGACAACGCGATCCTGATCGTGGGCGCGATGGCCGTCGGACCGGAGTTCGGCCCGCTGGCGGGCATCTCCACCGCCCTGGTCCAGCGCGCCCCCAAACTGGCGGCCCGCTCCGCGCTGGCCCTGCTCATCGGCTTCGCCACCGCGATGTCGGTGACGGTCGGCTTCAGCCAGCTGATGACCGGACTCGACCTCTTCTCCGCCGCCGCCCTCGAAGCGCCCCGCCCCAACACCAATTTCATCTACCAGCCCGACGCCTTCTCCTTCGTCGTCGCCATCCTCGCGGGCGTCGCGGGCACCCTCTCCCTCACCTCCGCCAAATCGGGCGCCCTGATCGGCGTCGCGATCTCGGTCACCACGATCCCGGCGGCGGCGAACGCCGCGGTCGCCTTCTCGTACAGCGAATACCGCCAGGCATGGGGCTCCACCGAGCAGTTGCTGCTCAACCTCCTGGGCATCGCGGTGGCGGGCACCCTGACGCTGCTGGCGCAGAAGCTGTTCTGGTCCCGGCAGAAGGCGAAGGCAAAGGCGTAGCGCCTCCAAGGGGTACCGGGAGGCCGGTCCGCGAGCCGACGTTCACGGCCATGTGATGACCGAAGTGGGCTCCTGACGGTCCAGTACGCGTTCAACCCCGGCCCGCAGCTCCCCGGACCCCTTCGGCTGGACCCGCAGCACCGGCCCGGGGCCGTCGCGATGGTCCCGGTCCCAGATGCCCAGCCGGTGCGCGAAGTCCTCGGCGAAGGCGCCGTCGTGGCCGTGCCAGGCGACTCCGTACTCGAACCGGGAGCCTCCGGTGTCGGCGGGGCGCATCACCAGATAGGCGAGCCCGTCGCGGGTCCAGGTCGCCGGGCTGCCGCCCGGGAGCGCCTGGACCGCCGCTTCTCCTGCCGGAGGCGTGCCGCCCGTGTGCAACCGGCCGAACACGTCGAGCACGGTGGCCAGCCACAGGTCGACGACCGGCCGGGTTCCTTCGGCAACGCCCACGGTCACCCCGGTCCACACCTCGCGGCGCTTCCCCGCCAGAGCAGTGGACAGGGCATCGGCGTCCGGTTCGGGGCCGCCGTCCCAGCGAAGCCTGATGCCGTCGCCCAGCCGCGTCGTCATCAGGGGATTCCGCGCGGCAGGCCCTCGCATCCGGACGAAACCGCACAGGTCCCAGCCGTCGCCGGACCAGTGGTCCTCCTCGCGGACGAAGGTCAGCAGCCGGCCGAGTCCCCGGATCCGGAGGGGCACCACCAGGCGCCCGTCGTCCGTGAGCTGGTCCAGCCAGGCCGGGGCGATCGACGTGGCCTGAACGGTCACGACGAGCCGGTCGTACGGTCCGCCGCCGGGTACCCCCAGGGTGCCGTCACCCGTGACCAGCCGGACGCCTTCGACTCCTGCTTTCGCGAGGCAGCGGGCGGCCCGCTCGATAACCTCGGAGTCGATGTCCTGGCTGGTCACCGATCCGTGCGGGCCAACGAGATGATGCAGCAAAGCCGCGTTGTAACCACCTGAGCCGATCTCCAGGACACGGTCCCCCTGCCGGACGCCGAGCCGTTCCAGCATGGTGGCCACCAGCCAGGGGGCGGACACCGAGCTGAGCGGACTCCCGTCCGCATCACGCTTGGTGAACACCGTGTCGTCGCGATAGGCGTCGTCGAGTGGTATCCCCGGGACGAAGAGATCTCGCCGTACGGCCCTGAATGCGGCGGCCACCTGCGGGCTGACGATCCTGCCGCTGCGCTCCAGTTCTTCGACCAGGTCCGCGTTCAACGCGGTGGCAGTCGATTCCACGAGTCGAGCCCCACCCTCCCGATCGGTTTTCCGCGCGCCATCATTCATTCGTCGGACCCCAGTTCACCCGGCACCGGCCCGGGAGAAAAAGCCATCGCATGCTCGGGACATGCGTACTGCACCAGCCCGGGCCCGCTGCCGCGCTCCAGATAGCCGACCTCCACGGCGGCGGCGGAGATCCGGCCGCAGACGACGCAGGGGCCGCCGGACGGGGGCGGCGCGGCGTGGGTGAGGCCTTCGCGGGTCATTGGAGTGTTCCCCAGGGCGCGCCGCTACTGCGGGCATTGACCACGGCAACCTCCGCACCCAGGAGGTCGGATGCGGTCACGGGATGGAGTGTGTCCCGGTGGGCATCCCATTCGAGACCGCCTTTGAGGGGACGCAACTGGTAGAGCCCACCGACGCGGTCCATCACCCGCCCGATCCGCCGGGTCGCGGTGTCGCGTACCGCCACTCCGATCCGCGGCTCCCACTCACTGAGCCCCTCGCCCTTGTCATCCCCGGTCGTGCCCGTGGGCGGGTCTGTTTCGTTGTGCTGTCGAGAGGCCGACGCCTGTGTCATGCCGGTCATCCTTCTGATGCGAATGCAACGGGAACAGAACCCAGAGTGGTGCCACCGGCGTACGCTCAACAGGCCGGAACGTTGGACAGCCGCAACTGTCCAAGGGGAAGGGGGAGGTTTATATGACTGTCGAGTCCGAGAGTGGAGACCGGGCCGATTCCAGCGCCTCGCCACTCGAACACTTCGGCAGCGAGGTCAGAATCGAGCGGGAACTGCTGGGCATGTCACGGGCCCGGCTGGGCAAAGAGGCAGCGTGCAGCCCCTCACTCGTGGCCAAGATTGAGACCGGAGACCGGGTTCCTCAACTGTCCTTCGCGGAAACGTGCGATCAGATCTTTCCCCATGCGCGTGGCCGGTTCGTACGTCTCTGGCCGCTCGCGCTCCGGTACGCCTTTCCTCCCTGGTTCCGAAAGTACGTCGAGCTGGAATGGACGGCCACGGCCGTACGCATGTTCCACCCACTCCTGGTGCCGGGGCTGGTACAGACTCCGGAGTACGCGCGCGAGATCTTTCGGGCCGCCCGTCCGGACAATCTGGACGATCTGGTGACTGCCCGCATCGAACGCCAGCGCATTCTGACCAGGGACCGGCCGACCCGGCTGTGGATCGTGCTCAACGAGGCCGCGCTCAGGAACCCGGTGGGCGAAGCCTCCGTGATGCGGTCCCAGCTGGCACATCTGCGGCGACTCGCGGAGACGCCCGTCCACCGGGTCCAGATCGTCCCCACCCGCCGTGGGAACAATCTGGCGGCAAGCCCGTTCGGCTTGCTGTCCTTCCGGGAGGGAGCGGACGTCGTCCATGTCGACGGCTTTCCCCGCGGCTATCTGCTTGCGGAACAGGAAGACGTCACGGCTGCGCAGGATGCCTATGATCTGCTCAAGGCCATGGCTGCACCGCTTGACGAGTCGGCAGAGCTGATCGACTCCATTTCAAAGGACTGTTACTCATGAACCTTGGCGACATAGCCAGCCAGAATTGGACGAGTTCGAGCTACAGCCAGAGCAACGGTGGCGAATGTGTCCAGTGGGTCCCGGAGTACGCGTCGGTTCACGGAGTGGTTCCCGTCCGCGACAGCAAGCTGAGCGACGGGCCGGTCCTCCTGCTGTCCCCCGACGCCTGGTCCGGCCTGGTGGCTCTCGCCCGAAGCACCGGACCTCGGTGACCCTGCCTCATTTCAGGCACTGCCCGGAGTAACCGCCAGTCCGCCCGAACCGATCAGAGCCCGGAGGGCCGCGTGAACAGCAGCATCACCAACCGGACCGGTCAATGGGTCAAATCCAGCTACAGCGGCAACGGCGGCGCCAACTGCGTCGAGTGGGCCCCCGCCTTCGCCCCCTCCGGCAGGATCCCCGTCCGGGACAGCAAGAACCCCGGCGGCCCCGCCCTCATAGTCTCCACGGCCGCCTGGTCCGGCCTGGTGGCTCTCGCCCGGGGCGCCGACCTCTAGGCCGTATCCGGAAAGTCCCGCCGGGCCCCGTACGACATCTGTCGCGCGGGGCCCGGCGGCGTACCGGCCGCACGGCACTCCCCGCCCCGCGGAAACGATTCGACGGCGGCCGCCCCGCTGCCCGATCATTCGTCCATGCCCCTCGAAGCCACCCTTGCCCGTGTCGACGCCGACCTGGCCGCGGGCCGGATCCCCGTCGCGCGCCAGCGGCTGCGCGGACTGGTGTCGTCCTTCCCGGCCGACCTGACGCTCCGCAGCCGGCTGGCGGAGGTCTACCGGCTGTACGGGGAGCCCGCCGAGGCGGGCCGCTGGACGTATCTCGCGGAGGACCGGGACGCCGACGAGACCGCCGCCTTCGAGGAGCGGTACGACACCCCGCTGCGGCGCATGCGTGCGCTCGGCTGGCGGGGCGAGGAGTCGGCGGCCGCATCGGAGTTCGCCCGGGAGCAGTTGGCGGCGGTCCGGGCGGCGACTTCCGAAGCCCTGGGGCGGACCGTCCACTGGGACTGGGTACCGGAGTACGACCCCGAGGAGGTCGAGGAGGTCACGACCGAGAGCCTGGGCAGCACGATCGTCTCGATCCTGATGGGGGCCGGCTGCCTGGTGGGGGTCCTGGCGTTTCTCGCGGTCTGGGTGATCGGCATCGTCGCGCTCTTCGACTGACGGGCGCCGAAGCCCCGTTGGTACTCCCGTGGGAGATCGCTGCCCGGGCTGGTTCTTCTTCGGTAGTGGCTGCGTCGGGCGGTGATGGAGATCGTCCGAATCACGGCCAACCCGATCGCGCTCGGTGAACCCACCGCCTCCGCCGCCGCTCACCGGAACCGGAAGGCGCGGAACCCATCCGGGCCCGGGGGATGACGCAGGAGGACGTGTGCGCGGACGTACGAAGAGATTGCTGAGGGTGGCCCTCGCCGTCACGCTGGGGACGGCGCTGACCGCCGGAGCGGGCGCGGCGTCGGCACAGCCGGGCGGCGAAAAGGCCCGTCAGGGCACCCAGGCCGGAACGACGGTGACGCTGATCACCGGGGACCGGGTGGTCGTCGGCGCCGGGGGCCGGATCATGCAGGTCCGGCCCGGCGAGGGCCGCGAGGGGATACCCGTGCGGACCGAACGCGCCCAGGGACGCACCTACGTCGTCCCGTACGACGCGCAGCGGCTGATCGCGGCCGGGAAGCTCGACCGGCGGCTGTTCGACGTCACCGAGCTGGCGAGCCCCGAGGGGCGTCGGCTCCACGGCGACGGGGTGAAGGCCATCGTCACCTACAAGGGCCCGTCGGCGGGCGCCGCGAAGAAGACGGTACGGGCGTCGGCGTCCCACCGGGCCCTGCCCGCCGTCGGCGCCGAGGCCGTCGCCGCCGCAACCCCCACCGGGGCGGCGGAGTTGTGGGACGCGCTCACCCGGACCACCCGCGGCGGCGCGCTCACCACCACCGCCGGGATCGAGAAGGTCTGGCTCGACGCCGTCGTGAAGGCCACCCTGGACCGCACCACCCGCCAGATCGGGGCCCCGAAGGCCTGGTCGCGTTCGTACGACGGTACCGGGGTGAAGATCGCGGTCATCGACACCGGCATCGACAAGCGCCATCCCGACCTCGCGGGCCGGGTCGTCGCCGAGCGGAACTTCACCGGCGACGCCGACGCCGGTGACCGCAACGGCCACGGCACCCATATCGCGTCGACGGCCGCCGGCACGGGCGCCGCGTCCGGCGGCACCCACAAGGGAGTCGCACCCGGCGCGACGCTCCTCAACGGCAAGGTCCTCGACGCCCAGGGCTCCAGCAGCTTCTCCAAGATCATGGAAGCCATCGACTGGGCCGTCGCCCAGGGCGCCGATGTCGTGAGCCTGAGCTTCGGCAGTGCGGACTCCCCGGGCATCGACCCCATGGAGGCCCTGGTCAACAAGTACACGACAGAGAAGGGCGTCCTCTTCGCGATCGCCGCCGGCAACAACGGACCGGGCCCGTCCACCATCGGATCCCCCGGAACGGCCGCCGAGGCACTCACCGTCGGAGCGGTGGACAACGACAACGTCATCGCCGGCTTCTCCAGCCGCGGCCCCCGCGGCGAAGGCGGCAACATCAAGCCGGACGTCACCGCCCCCGGAGTGGCCGTCACCGCGGCCGCCGCCGGTACCGGCGGCTACACGGACATGAGCGGCACCTCCATGGCCACCCCGCACGCGGCGGGCGCGGCGGCGATCCTCAAGCAGCGCCACCCCGACTGGACCGGGGCCCGGATCAAAGCGGCCCTCACCGGGTCCGCAGCACCCGGCCCGTACAGCGTCTTCGACCAGGGCACCGGCCGCATCGACATCGACCGGGCCACCGCCCAGAACGTCGTCGCCGAGCCCGCCTCGGTCTCCCTGGGCAGCCCCCGGTGGCCCCACAACGACGCCGACCTCGTCACCGAGCGGATCACGTACCGCAACACGGGTACGGTGGACCTCACCCTTGACCTGGCACTCGCCTCCGCGACCGGCCCGGACGGCAAGCCCGCCCCCACCGGTCTCTTCAGCCTCGGAGCATCCCGGCTGACCGTCCCGGCAGGCGGGACCGCGTCCCTCGACGTGACGGCGGACGTCCGGGCCGGGAGCACGGACGGCCGATATCAGGCCATTGTCGTGGCCCAGGGCGACGACGGCCGGACGGTGGTGCGCACCGCCACCACCGTGAACCGCGAACCCGAGTCGTACGAGCTGACCATCCGGGCCATCGGCCGCGACGGCAAGCCCGACCCGAACGCCGCCGCCGCGATCGGATTCCCCGGCGGGGAATCACCCGACAGGGTTCTGACGGTCGACCCCACCACCGGGGAGCGGACCGTACGGCTCCCCAAGGGGCACTACGCCGTCACCGGCCAGTCGCACGACCCCGCGACCGACGGCACCGATCTGATCGTCCGGCCCCTGCTGGAGCTGACGGGCGACACCACCGTCGTCCTCGACGCCCGCACCACCAAACCGGTCCGGGTCACCGTGCCCGACCGCAAGGCCGGTGAGGCAGTCTCGACCATGGGCTACACGGTGCGCCAGGGCGGGACGGCGTACGCGTGGCAGTCCATCTTCTTCCCCCTCAACAAGGTACGGACCGCACACGCCGGCCCGGCCCTGAGCGGCGGCACCGTGACCCACCACGTCATCGGCGTCTGGGAGAAGCCCGGCACCGACTACAACACCGCCCTCCAGGGCAGCGGCACCCGCTTCCCGGCCGGCCTCACCAAGCACTACCGGAACTCCGACTTCGCCCGCGTGGACGTCGGCCTCGGCGCCTCCGTCCCCGGCAAGTTCAGCCAGTACTACGCCTACGGCGAGTTCTCCCCCGGCCTGGGCGGCGGCACGGTGGTAACCCAGCCCGCGCAGACCCGCCGCACCAGCTACCTGACCACCGCGCAGGGCGTCCGGTGGACCCTGGAGAACCACCAGCTCAAGACACCCGACGACGGGGACAGCCCCGAGTCGATGCACTGGTCGGCCACGCCGGAGAAGTTCCGCGCCGGGAAGAAGTACCGCGTCGACCTCAACACCGCCGTCCACGGCCCGATGGTCGGCAAGGAGTGGGGCGTGTTCCGCGAGGGCGACGCACTCCAGGCGCGGCTGCCGCTGTTCGCCGACGGCCGGGGAAACACCGCCGACTCGTCGTATGCCACGGCACGGACCACGCTCCACCGGGGTACGAGCCTGGTCGGCCGGGCCGACCGGCCGACGGACGCGGGCGAGCTGTTCACCGCACTGCCGCAGCAGAGGGCGGCCTACACCCTGGCGACATCGGTCACCCGGGACGCGAGCGTCAGCCGGGTGGCGACGAGGGTGGACGCGTCATGGACGTTCCGCTCGCAGCGCACGTCCAAGGAGTCCCGGCTGCCGCTGTCGGTCGTCCGGTTCGCCCCGGCGGTCGGCCTGGACTCCACGGCCCCGGCGGGCCGCGTCCAGACGTACCCGGTCACGGTGCAGGGCCCGGCGGCGGGGAAGAACCTCAAGTCGCTGAACGTGTCGGTGTCGTACGACGGTGGGAAGAGCTGGCGCAAGGCCGCGGTGAAGGACGGCCGCGTGACGGTGAAGACCCCGGCGAAGGGGAAGGGGATCGCGCTGAGGGCGACGGTCGCCGACAAGCAGGGCAACAAGGGGTCGATGACGATCCACAACGCGTACCGGGGGAAGTGACGGTGACGGTGTGACGTGCCCGTGCCCACCGGCTCCCAGGGGCAGGTGGGCACGGGACGCTCGGCGCTGTGCGCCAGTGCTCCGATCGGGCGCTGTACTACCCCCGCTCCTCGCGCTCGACCTCCGAGAAGACCAGGTCCAGCAGCCCCGGGAAGCGGGCGTCCAGCTCCGCGCGGCGCAGGGTGAGATAGAGCTTGCGGCCGTCGGGGCGCTGGCGGATGACGCCGCTCTCCCGGAGGGAGCGCCAGTGGTGCGTCATGCTCGACTTCGGCACCCCGGAGATGATCTCCCCGCAGTACCGCTCCTCACCGCTGGCCAGTGCTCGCGCGACCTTCAGCCGCAGGGGATGGCCCAGCGCCGCCAGGACGTCGACCAGCCGGATGTCCTCGGCCTCGGGGTGGTGCAGCTCTTCCATGGCCGCAACTGTACGTGAACTTCGTATGAAGCAGGCCGTGATCGTTGACATCCGGAGCAGGATCGTACGAACATCTCGTACATCAGATCGTACGAACTCTTCGTACGGTTCGCCGTGCTCCGTCTCAACACCCTCCGGAGGAAACCCATGTCCGCAGCCGAACTCACCGACGAGGCCCTCGTCCGCCGTCTCGGCCCCGGCTTCAGCAGTTCCCGCGCCGAGGTCAACGGGGTCGGGCTGCACTATGTCGAAGGCGGTACGGGCGAGCCGCTGATCCTGCTCGGCGGCTGGCCGCAGACCTGGTGGCAGTGGAACAAGGTGCTGCCCGCCCTAGCCCGTCACTACCGGGTGATCGCCGTCGACCTGCGCGGCCAGGGCGGTTCGGACCGGCCCGCCGACGGCTACGACAAGAAGACCCTCGCCGCCGATATCAACGCCCTCATCCACCAACTGGGCCTGACGTCCGCCCATATCGCCGGGCACGACATCGGCGCGATGGTCGCGTACGCCCATGCCGCCAACTACCCGGAGGCCACCCGGCGCATCGTCCTGCTCGACGTCCCGCACCCGGACCCGAGCCTCTCGGCGCTCACCCTGCTCCCTGGCCCCGGCCAGCACGACGATTCCGTCGTCGAGGACGGCGCCCGGATCTACCTCTGGTGGTTCGCCCTCAACCAGGTGCGCGGTCTGCCCGAGCAACTGATCGCGGGCCGGGCCCGGTTCCTCGTCGACTGGCTCGCCGACTATATGACGGTGGACTCCGGCGCCATCGACGACTTCTCCCGCCGGGTCTACGCCCGCGCCTACGACACCCCGGACGCCATCCGGGCGGGCAACGGCTGGTACCAGACCTTCAACCGCGATATCGAGGACGAGGCGAAGTACCCGCCGGTGGAAGCGCCGATCCTCGCCCTCGCGAGCACCCTCCACCAGGGCCACGCCGACTATCTGCGGGAGCTGGTGCCCACCAAGGGCACCGATGTGACGGTCACCGAGATCGCCGGATCCGGGCACTACCTCCCCGAGGAGCAGCCGCAGGCCGTGATCGACGCCCTGACCGCGTTCCTGGGCTGACGCGTCCGCCGGGCCCGGGCCGGGGGGCGGGCCCGGCGGACCGGCCTCCCCCGAGGCGGGCCCGGCGGAGCCGCACCACGAGAACAGAGGCGGTGATGACCGGGGCCGCATACGGTGCGGAGGGACCCGTACCCCCGGCAGAGAAGAGGTCGGCACCCGGATGCACCCCGCCATGGACGACCCCGGCACCCCGTACACGACCCGGCTGAACGCCCACCGCACCGCCGCCACCGCACTGGCCCGGTACGGGGACGGGGAGCTGTCCGCCCTGCTGGCGGAAGCGAGATCCCAGGGGCAGGGCATCGGGGGGAGCTCCGCCGTCCTGGACGTCGAGGGGGTACCCGTATTCGTCAAACGCCTGCCGCTGACGGACATCGAACGGGCCGCCGGCCGACGGCACTCCACCGCCGATCCGTACGGCCTCCCCCGGTACTGCCAGTACGGCATGGGAGCCGTCGGCAGCCCCGGCTTCGGGGCCCGGCGGGAGCTGGCCGTCCACACCATGACCACCGACTGGGTGCTCACCGGCGCCCACGACGGCTTCCCCCTGCTCCACCACTGGCGGATACTCCCCGGCGCCCCGGCGCTCACCGGTGAACTCGCCGATATCGAAGGGGCGGTGGCCCACTGGGGCGGCTCCCCCGCCGTCCGGCGCCGGATCGAGGAGCTGCGGGACGCCTCCGCGAGCCTCGTCCTCTTTCTGGAGCATCTGCCGCCGACCCTGCACGACCGGCTGGGCGGGGCGATCCAACGCGGCGGCGCGGCCGCGGACGAGGCCCTACGGCGCACCGAGGAACAACTCGCCGACGGCGCCCGGTTCATGGCCCGGAACGGACTGCTGCACTTCGACGGCCACTTCCGGAACATCCTCACCGACGGGCGCCGGCTCTTCTTCACGGACTTCGGGCTCTCGCTCTCCACCCGCTTCGACCTCTCCGCGGAGGAGCGGGCCTTCGCGGCGCACCACCGGGACCACGATCTCGCCTACGCCCTGAGCTATCTGGTGAACTGGCTGATCAGCGCGGTCCACGGACTGCCGAGGGCGGAGCGCGAGGAGCTGATCCGGACCTGCGCCGCGGGCGGGGAGCCGCCGGAGGGACCGGCGGCCGTACGGGACGTGATCCGGCGGCGGGCCGGGACCGCGGCCGTCGTCACCGAGTTCTACGGACGGCTGATGGACGGCGCCCTGGACACCCCCTGGCCGGCCGCCGAAATCGCCCGCACCCTCGAAGAGCCCGGCCCCGCCCGGAGCTGACACCCCGGGCTCACAGGCCCAGGCCCCGGCCGAGGGTCCGCACATACGCCGGGGCCCGTACGACCACCGGTCGTACGGGCCCCGCAAAGCAGTCGGATGCGCCTTAACCCAGCGCCGACTTCACCGCGTCCGCCAGCCGCTCCGCGACCGCCCGCGCCTGCTCGATGTCCGACGCCTCGACCATCACCCGTACCAGCGGTTCGGTGCCCGAAGGCCGCAGCAGGACCCGGCCGGTGGAGCCCAGCTCCCGCTCCGCCTCGGCGACGGCCGCCGCCAGCTCGCCCGAGGTGCGGACCCGCGACTTGTCGACGTCCGGAACATTGATCAGCACCTGCGGCAGCCGGTCCATCACCGCCGCCAGCTCCGCCAGCGAACGGCCGGTGGCCACCACCCGGGCCGCGAGCATCAGACCGGTCAGCGTGCCGTCGCCGGTCGTGGCGTGGTCCAGCACGATGACATGCCCGGACTGCTCGCCGCCGAGCGCGTAGCCGTGCTCCTTCATGGACTCCAGGACATACCGGTCGCCGACCGCCGTCTGGACCAGCTCCAGGCCCTCGCGCTCCATCGCCAGCTTGAAGCCCAGATTGGACATCACGGTCGCGACGACCGTGTTCCCGCGCAGCGTGCCCGCCTCGCGCATGGCCAGCGCCAGCACCGCGAGGATCTGGTCGCCGTCGATCTCCTCGCCCGCGGCGTCCACGGCCAGGCAGCGGTCCGCGTCACCGTCGTGGGCGATACCGAAGTCGGCGCCGTGCTCCACGACGGCCGCCCGCAGCAGGCCCAGATGGGTCGAGCCGCAGCCGTCGTTGATGTTCAGTCCGTCCGGCTCCGCGCCGATCGTGACAACCTCGGCACCCGCCCGGGCGAACGCCTCCGGGGAGACCCGCGCGGCCGCGCCGTGCGCCTCGTCGAGGACGACCTTCAGCCCGTCGAGCCGGTTCGGCAGGACCGCGACGAGATGGGCGACATACCGGTCGAAGCCCTCGTCGTAGTCGGTGACCCGGCCGACACCGGCGCCGGTCGGCCGGTCCCACGGGGCACCGGTGCGGTGCTCCTCGTAGATCTTCTCGATCCGGTCCTCCAGCTCGTCGGCGAGCTTGTGGCCGCCGCGCGCGAAGAACTTGATGCCGTTGTCCGGCATGGCGTTGTGGCTGGCGGAGAGCATCACACCGAGGTCGGCGCCGAGCGCGCCGGTCAGATGGGCGACCGCCGGGGTGGGCAGCACACCGACCCGAAGGACGTCGACACCGGCGCTGGCCAGCCCGGCGACCACGGCCGCCTCCAGGAACTCGCCCGAAGCGCGGGGATCTCGCCCGACCACGGCGGTCGGCCGGTGGCCCTCGAAGGTGCCCGCCTCGGCGAGCACATGCGCCGCCGCCACCGAGAGACCGAGCGCCAGCTCGGCCGTCAGATCCGCGTTGGCGACACCGCGCACGCCGTCCGTGCCGAAGAGTCGTCCCACAACAGTCCTCCGATAGTGCCTCGTGAGCCTGGTTCCGCTGTCCCCGGCGCGGGATCGGTGAGCCCGCGGGTCCGCCCGGGACAGACGGAGCCCTTTCGAACGTCCTTCTGGCCGTCCGCGCGGAGCGTCCCGCAGAACGTGCCTGCGCGACGCCCCCGCGGACACGTCCGTACAGACGTCCCCGGGGGAACGCCTGTGCAAAACGTACGCCCCGGTGGCACGGGACTGTGCCGCCGGGGCGTACGTGTAAAACAGACCGAGCAGGCGTGTTTAGCGCTTGCTGTACTGCGGGGCCTTACGGGCCTTCTTCAGACCGGCCTTCTTGCGCTCGACCGCACGGTCGTCGCGGCTCAGGAAGCCGGCCTTCTTCAGCGCGCCGCGGTTGTTGTCCACGTCGGCCTCGTTCAGCGCACGGGCCACACCCAGGCGCAGGGCGCCGGCCTGGCCGGAGACACCGCCACCCGCGATACGGGCGATGACGTCGTAGCGGTCGTCGAGCTCGAGCACCTTGAAGGGCTCGTTGACTTCCTGCTGGTGCACCTTGTTGGGGAAGTAGTCCTCAAGGGTGCGACCGTTGATCTTCCACTTGCCGGAGCCCGGAACGATCCGGACACGGGCAATGGCGTTCTTGCGACGGCCCAGGCCGGCGGCCGGCTGCGGGTCGCCGAAGCGGGACGCGAGGGACTCGGAGGTGTACTCGCCCTCGACGGGCACCTCCGACTCGAAGGTGGTGACCTCAGCGTAGGTCTCTTCGCCCTCGACGGGGATTTCAGGGGTGGTCTCGGCCACGATGCTCCTCAGATTCTTTTCGTCTTAGGGGGTGGCCGGAACTACTGCGCGACCTGGGTGATCTCAAACGGAACCGGCTGCTGCGCAGCGTGCGGGTGGTTCTCGCCCGCGTAGACCTTCAGCTTCGAGAGCATCTGACGGCCCAGGGTGTTCTTGGGGAGCATGCCCTTGACGGCCTTCTCGACCGCCTTCTCCGGGCTCTTCTCCATCAGCTCGTCGTAGCGGATGGAGCGCAGGCCGCCCGGGTAACCGGAGTGGCGGTACGCCATCTTCTGCGTCCGCTTGTTGCCGGACAGGTGCACCTTGTCCGCGTTGACGATGATGACGAAGTCACCGGCGTCGACGTGGGGGGCGTAGATCGGCTTGTGCTTGCCGCGCAGCAGAGTGGCGGCGGTGGTGGCCAGACGGCCCAGGACGACGTCCTGCGCGTCGATGATGTGCCACTGGCGCGTCACATCGCCGGGCTTGGGGCTGTACGTACGCACGGTCGTAGCCTTCGCTTCTTCAGTGAGTGGGTCTCCCCCCGTCCGCGAAGGACACGGGGAGAAGGTCCTGACAAGGCCACCCGAACGATCACGACAGCCATGGCGGCACGCCGGGGACGCAACCCGTGTGCCTGCCGCTGGTCATCGGCCCGGTGGACCGGCGTAAGGGCCTCTCACGTGAGATAGAGCAAGCCAATACGCATAACGAAGCAGAAGCTTACCCGGCCCCCTCCGGACGGGTCAAAGTCGCCCCCGGCCATCCTCCGGTGACCCTGAGCCACCCCGGCCCGCCGGGGCCGGCCGGACCGGTCACCGGGGGTCCCGGTCTGGTTACCGGACGCGCTGGACCCTCGCCCCGGCTACCGGGCGTACTGAACCCTCGTCCGGCTACCGGGCGCGCTGGACCCGCCGCTCGTCCCAGACCGGCCCGTCGGTCTCCCGGACCCGCCCGTCCGAGCCGAAGACCAGATAGCGGTCGAAGGAGCGGGCGAACCAGCGGTCGTGGGTCACCGCCAGGACCGTCCCCTCGTACGCCTCCAGACCGTCCTGGAGGGCCTGTGCCGACTCCAGGTCCAGGTTGTCCGTCGGCTCGTCGAGCAGCAGCGCCGTGGTCCCCGCCAGCTCCAGCAGCAGGATCTGGAACCGGGCCTGCTGACCGCCGGAGAGCCGGTCGAAGGTCTGGTCGCCCTGCCGCTCCAGCTCGTACCGCCGCAGCACCGACATGGCGCCGCCGCGGTCCTTGGCGTGCTCCGTCCACAGGATGTCCACCAGGGTGCGGCCCAGCAGCTCCGGGTGGGCGTGGGTCTGCGCGAAGTGTCCGGGGACCACCCGGGCGCCCAGCTTCCACCGCCCGGTGTGGGCCACCGAGGCATCCCCGGCCAGCAGCCGCAGGAAGTGCGACTTCCCGGAGCCGTTCGACCCCAGGACGGCCACCCGCTCCCCGTAGAAGATCTCCAGGTCGAAGGGCTTCATCAGCCCGGACAGCTCCAGGTTCTCGCAGGTCAGCGAGCGGACGCCGGTACGGCCGCCGACCAGCCGCATCCGGATGTCCTGGGGCCGCGGCGGCTCCGGCGGCGGTCCCGCCTCCTCGAACTTCCGCAGCCGGGTCCTCGCCGCCTGGTAGCGGGAGGCCATATCGTCGCTGCGGGCCGCGTACTGCTGGAGGTCGAGCACCAGCTTCTTCAGCCGGGCCCGCTCCTCGTCCCAGCGCCGCCGCAGCTCCTCGAACCGCTCGAAGCGCTCCGCCCGCGCCTGGTGGTAGGTGGCGAAACCGCCGCCGTGCACCCAGACGTCGGAGCCCGCGGGACCGGGCTCCACACTGACGATCTTCTCCGCGGAACGGGACAGCAGCTCGCGGTCGTGGGAGACGAAGAGCACCGTCTTACGGGTCTCCGCCAGCCGCTCCTCCAGCCACCGCTTCCCCGGCACGTCCAGATAGTTGTCCGGCTCGTCGAGGAGCAGCACCTCGTCCGGGCCGCGGAGCAGCGCCTCCAGCGCCAGCCGCTTCTGCTCACCGCCGCTGAGGGTCTTCAGATCACGGAACTGGGCCCGCTCGTACGGCACGCCCAGCGCGGCCGTGGTGCACATGTCCCAGAGCGTCTCGGCCTCGTAGCCGCGGGCCTCCGCCCAGTCGCTGAGGGCCTGGGCGTACCCCATCTGGGCGGCCTCGTCGTCGACGGTCATGATCAGGTGCTCGGCCCGGTCGACCGCCAGCGCCGCCTCCCGGAGCCGCGCGGGCGCCAGGGAGACCAGCAGGTCACGGACCGTACGGTCGTCCCGTACGGAACCGATGAACTGGCGCATCACCCCCAGCCCGCCGGTCGCCGAGACCGTGCCGCCGTGCGGCTTCAGCTCGCCCGACAGCAGTCGCAGCAGCGTCGTCTTGCCCGCGCCGTTCGCCCCGGCCAGGGCGACCACGGCGCCCTCGCCGACCCGGAACGACACATCGCCGAGCAGCGGCCTCCCGTCGGGCAGAAAGTACTGGAGGTGCGCTGCTTCGAGATGTCCCATCCCACGATGATGCGGCCCGGCACCCCTCGAACCCAACCGGATTAGGATGCGCGGCATGAGCTTCGGTCAGGGGGGGCCTCCGTGGGGGGCCGGCGAGGGACGGAACCAGGGCCCGTGGCAGGGCGGGGACCCGCACGGACAGGGCACGCAGGGACAGGGCAGTCAGGGACACGATCCGTACGGCGGTCCGACCGCTTTCGGCGGCGGTCCCGCGCTCTCCGGCGCCACCCCGGACTGGGCGGCCCTCGCGGACGCCTCCGCGGCCCGGGCCAGGCGCCGCAGGCTGCTGATGATCGGCGGCGGGGCGCTGGCGACGGTCGCGATCGCCGGGGCCGTGGCGGCCGGGATCGTGATGTCCAACGACTCCCGGGACACCGACCGGGCCGACGGCGCGCCGTCCGGCTCCCCGGCACCGGCCTCCACCGGGCCCGCGCCCTCGTTCTCCTCGGTCGCCCCGCTGCCGCCGCCGAACCCCAACGATTTCATCGCCGACGAGAAGAAGGACCGGGCGCCTCTCAGCCTCGACGGCTTCTTCCCCGGCTCCCGGATCACCGTGAACGGCCGGAGCTACGACGAGACCGCCGTCCATGCCACGACCGCCTGCCCGTCCGCCGCCCAGCGGGCCCTCGCGGGCGCCCTCCAGGCCAACGGCTGCGACCGGATGTTCCGCGCCACCTACCGCAAGGACGGGCTGGCGGTGACCGTCGGCATCGCCGTCTTCGGCACCAAGGCCGAGGCCCAGCGCGCCAAGCAGACCAGCCGGAACGTCCGGCCGCTGGCCGGCGGGGGCGTGGGCACCTTCTGCCAGGGCGGCCCGGTCTGCCTGGTCACGTCCAACCAGGTCGGCCGGTACGCGTACTACACCTCCACCGGCTACCCCAGCGGCAAGTCCGTCACCGAGGGCGACACCAAGGCGTACCGGCTGAACAACGACATCGCCGACTTCGTCTTCCGGCAGATCGCCGCCCGCGGCACGGCCCAGGCGTCAGCAGCAGCCGGCGCCCCCGGCGGCTGACCCGGCGACCGGCAGCGACCGCTTGTTGCGGGCCTCCCGGCTCCGGGCGGCCAGCAGCTCGTCGGCGGGGTAGCCGACCTCCTCCAGGGTCAGCCCGTGCGGCCGTACGACATGCACCGCGGAGTCCCGGACGCCCGCGGCCAGCACCCGCGCGGGCCACTCCACCGGCCGGTGCCCGTCGCCGACGAAAAGCAGCGCCCCCACCAGGGAGCGGACCATGTTGTGGCAGAACGCGTCCGCCCGGACGGTCGCCGTGATGATCCCCGCGGCGTCCCGCTCCCACTCCAGCCGCTGGAGCGTACGGATGGTCGTCGCGCCCTCGCGGCGCTTGCAGTAGGCGGCGAAGTCGTGCTCCCCGAGCAGCCCCCGGGAAGCCTCGTTCATGGCCGCCACGTCCAGCGGCCAGTCGTGCCAGAGCACATGCCCGCGGAGCAGCGGGTCCACCCCGCCGGGATGGTCGGAGACCCGGTACGCGTACCGCCGCCAGACCGCCGAGAACCGGGCGTCGAAGCCCGGGGCGGCCTCCTCGGCCCGCCAGATCCGGACATCCCGCGACAGCCGCCCGGCCAGCCGCTTCAGCAGCTTCTCCCGGTGCTCGGCCCAGACCCCGGCGGGCAGGTCCACATGGGCGACCTGGCCGCGGGCGTGCACCCCGGCGTCCGTACGGCCCGCCACGGTCAGCTCGTACGTCTCCGCGGACCTGGTCACGGTCCGCAGCGCGTCCTCGATCTCGCCCTGCACGGTCCGGCGGCCGCCGGCCTGCTTGGCCCAGCCGGAGAAGGCGGTGCCGTCGTACGACAGGTCGAACCGCACCCGCACCAGCCCGGCCGGAACGCCGTAGCCGTCATCAACCACGTGAAGATCCTCGTCTCAACAGCTCGGAACAGCCCTGGCAGACGGAACGGGCCCGCTCCCCCGAGGGGGGAACGGGCCCGTCCACCAGCCATGGGAACGCGATCGGGAACCGATCAGGCGTCCTTGGACTCCTCGGCGGCCTCGGCGGCCGGCTTGGCGTCCTCGACCGGAGCGGCGTCCTCGGCCTCGGCGGACTCCTTCTTCAGGGCGTCCTCCTTGACCGCACGCTTGGTGGCGGCCTCGGCCTCGTCGACCGTGGCCTTCTTCGCGATCTCGCCCTCGACGAGCTCGATCACGGCCATCTTCGCGTTGTCACCACGGCGGTTGCCGATCTTGGTGATCCGGGTGTAGCCACCCGGGCGCTCGGCGTAGCGCGGGGCGATCTCGGTGAAGAGCGCGTGCACGATGCCCTTGTCCGTGATCGTCTGAAGAACGAGACGACGGTTGTGGATGTCGCCCTTCTTCGCCTTGGTGATCAGCCGCTCGGCGACCGGACGCAGGCGGCGCGCCTTGGCCTCGGTCGTGGTGATCCGGCCGTGCTCGAACAGCGACTTCGCGAGGTTCGCGAGGAGGAGCCGCTCGTGCGCAGCGCTGCCGCCCAGACGGGCGCCCTTGGCGGGCTTCGGCATGGTGTTTCTCCTTCAATCTGCACCGGCCGTATCAGGTACCGATGTCAGGACCCCACAGGCGGCCGCCTGCGGGCAGTGTGTGTGCCCCGTCTTTTTGAGGGGGGCGTCGGGCGCGCATCCTCCTTCACCCGTCACGCGGGCACAGGAGGATGCGTCCCGTAAGGGGCGCGAGGAACTGCGCGAACGGCCACAACGCGCGCGCAGTGGACCACCGGGCATCCGGATCACGGTCTCCCGGACCCGGGCGGGGCGTGACCGAGCTGATCACGCCCACCCCGGCGGAGCCGACTAGTACTGCTCGGTCTCCACGAAGCCCGCGTCCGCGTCGTCGTCCGCCCCGAAGGCGTCCGCGGCGGCGGTCGGGTCGAATCCGGGCGGGCTGTCCTTGAGCGCCAGGCCCATACCGGCCAGCTTCGCCTTGACCTCGTCGATCGACTTGGCGCCGAAGTTGCGGATGTCGAGCAGGTCCGCCTCGGAGCGGGCCACCAGCTCGCCCACCGAGTGGATGCCCTCGCGCTTGAGGCAGTTGTAGGAGCGGACGGTCAGCTCCAGCTCCTCGATCGGCAGGGCCAGGTCCGCGGCGAGCGCGGCGTCCGTCGGCGACGGGCCCATGTCGATGCCCTCGGCGTCGATGTTCAGCTCACGGGCGAGACCGAAGAGCTCGACCAGGGTCTTGCCCGCGGAGGCCATGGCGTCACGGGGACGCATCGCCTGCTTGGTCTCGACGTCGACGATCAGCTTGTCGAAGTCGGTGCGCTGCTCGACTCGGGTCGCCTCGACCTTGTAGGTGACCTTGAGGACCGGCGAGTAGATGGAGTCGACCGGGATCCGGCCGATCTCCTGGCCGACCTGCTTGTTCTGCACGGCGGAGACATAGCCGCGGCCGCGCTCGACCGTCAGCTCCATCTCCAGCTTGCCCTTGCCGTTCAGCGTGGCGAGGACGAGGTCGGGGTTGTGGACCTCGACACCGGCCGGGGGCGCGATGTCGGCGGCGGTGACCAGACCCGGGCCCTGCTTGCGCAGGTACATCACGACCGGCTCGTCGTGCTCCGAGGAGACCACGAGCTGCTTGATGTTGAGGATCAGGTCGGTGACGTCCTCCTTGACGCCCGGCACGGTGGTGAACTCGTGCAGGACACCGTCGATACGGATGGACGTGACGGCCGCACCCGGGATCGAGGAGAGGAGGGTACGGCGGAGGGAGTTGCCGAGGGTGTAGCCGAAGCCCGGCTCCAGGGGCTCGATCACGAACCGGGAGCGGTACTCGTCGACGACCTCTTCGGTCAGCGAAGGACGCTGAGCGATCAGCATGCGGATCGTTCCTTCAGTCGGGGGCGTCCGCTATATGACGCCCGACAGGGTGGTGCGTAAAACAGGGTACGGGCGGCACGCCCCCAAAGGGGGCGCACCGCCCAAAAGCCCAGCTCAAGCGAGCTGTGGATCAAACGCGACGACGCTTCGGCGGACGGCAGCCGTTGTGCGGGGTCGGGGTGACGTCCTGGATGGACCCGACCTCGAGGCCGGTGGCCTGGAGGGAGCGGATCGCGGTCTCACGGCCGGAGCCGGGACCCTTGACGAAGACGTCGACCTTGCGCATGCCGTGCTCCTGCGCGCGGCGGGCGGCCGACTCGGCGGCCATCTGCGCGGCGAAGGGGGTGGACTTGCGCGAGCCCTTGAAGCCGACGTGGCCGGCGGAGGCCCAGGAGATCACGTTGCCCGACGGGTCCGTGATCGACACGATCGTGTTGTTGAACGTGCTCTTGATGTGCGCGTGGCCGTGAGCGACGTTCTTCTTTTCCTTGCGGCGCACCTTCTTGGCAGCGCCCTGACGTCCCTTGGGGGGCATCTCTTACTCCTACGGGAGGTGGTCGGTCCTACAGCGAAGACCGCTGATGAGCGTCCGCTGTGGACTACTTCTTGCCCGGCTTCTTCTTACCGGCGATGGCGCGACGCGGGCCCTTGCGGGTACGAGCGTTCGTGCTGGTGCGCTGGCCGTGGACCGGCAGGCCGCGGCGGTGACGCAGACCCTGGTAGCAGCCGATCTCGACCTTGCGGCGGATGTCGGCCTGGATCTCACGGCGGAGGTCACCCTCGGTGCGGAGATTGGCGTCCACGTACTCGCGGATCTTGACCAGGTCCTCTTCGGCCAGGTCACGAACGCGGGTGTTCGGGTTCACACCGGTCGAGGCGAGGATCTCCTTCGACCGGGTGCGCCCGATACCGAAAACGTAGGTGAGTGCGATCTCCACACGCTTTTCACGCGGGATGTCGACACCGGAAACGCGTGCCATTCAATGGCTCCTGTGTACTCGGGGGTCTTCCACAGAGCCTCTCCCGACCGCCGACCACTCCTGAGGAGTGGTGGTACGTCCGGGTCCCCGGCCCCCGCCGGAGGTGTCGCCGGCCCTGACGGGCTGGGCGGACTCTGCGTATGAACGATGTATTGCTCGCGTCGCGCGAAGAACTGCGAAGTGCGGGTCGGCGTGCGTCAGCCCTGGCGCTGCTTGTGGCGCAGGTTGTCGCAGATGACCATGACCCGGCCGTGACGGCGGATCACCTTGCACTTGTCGCAGATCTTCTTGACGCTCGGCTTGACCTTCATGGGTGTGAGGTTCTCCGGGTCAGTGCCACCGCCCCGCAGCAGAGCTGGGGACAGGACAAGATCTACTTGTAGCGGTAGACGATCCGGCCACGCGTCAGGTCGTACGGAGACAGCTCCACGACGACCCGGTCGTCCGGAAGGATTCGGATGTAGTGCATCCGCATCTTGCCGGAGATGTGCGCGAGGACCTTGTGACCGTTCTGAAGCTCCACCTTGAACATGGCGTTCGGGAGGGACTCGATCACGGTGCCCTCGATTTCGATGGCACCTTGCTTCTTGGCCACGCTTCGCCCTTCGAATCGGCTACCTTGATCGACTCACGCTGCCCCTGAGTTGCGCGCACGCAGACACACGGGTACACGAGAGCCGACGCATCAGTCTACGTCAGGCCATCCGAAAAGACGAATCCAGGGAGTTTGCCCAGTCGGCATGATCCTTATGCGCCCGCCGTCCGGAACCGCCGCGGCGGACCACCGGGCACGGTCCGCCCGGGCCGACCGTGCGGACCCGTACCCCGCAGACCGCAAGCCCACGGGCCGCGGGCTGCGGCGTCAGCCGCCCAGCGGGTCCGGCGCCGCCGTGATGCCCAGCTCGGCGAGCTTCGCCCGGCCGCAGTCCGGGGAGGTCAGGACCAGCGGGCCCGCCTCGGTGACCGCGACCGAGTGCTCCCAGTGCGAGGACCAGGTGCCGTCCGTGGTGATCACGGTCCAGTCGTCGGCGAGGACCTCCGTCTTCGGCGTACCGAGGGAGACCATCGGTTCGATCGCCAGACAGAAGCCGGGGCCCAGCTTCGGCCCCTTGCCCCGCTTGCGCGAGACGTAGTTCAGCAGATGGGGGTCCATGTGCATCTCGGTGCCGATGCCGTGCCCGCCGTAGTCCTCGATGATCCCGTACCGGCCGCCGCCGGGCTTGGGCTGGCGGCGGATGTACGTCTCGATCGCCCGGGAGATGTCCACCAGCCGGTTACCGCTCTTCATGGCGGCGATCCCGGCCCACATCGACTCCTCGGTCACCCGGGACAGCTCGACCAGTGCCGGATCGTGACCGGTGCCGACGAAGGCCGTGTACGCGGCGTCACCGTGCCAGCCGTCGACGATGGCGCCCGCGTCGACGGAGATGATGTCGCCGTCCTTGAGGGCCGTCCTGTCGTCCGGGATGCCGTGGACGACGACCTCGTTCACCGAGGTGCAGATGGTCGCGGGGAACCCGCCGTAGCCCAGGAAGTTCGACTTGGCACCGTGCTCGGCGATCACCTTCCGGGCGACCTCGTCGAGGTCCCGCGTGGTGGCGCCGGGCACCGCGGCCTCCCGGGTGGCCGCGTGGATGGCCGCGACGACCAGCCCCGCCGCCCGCATCTTCGCGATCTGCTCCGGGGTCTTGATCTGCACCATGCCCGTGTCCTTGCCTCTCACCGATCTCGTGGCTCTCGCTCAACAGTACGGCCGCGGCGTCCATCGGACACCGCGGCCGTTCAGCGTACTGCTCCGTACCGTCCCCGCCGGGAGGCGGTCAGCCCTGCTTGCCCAGGGCCTCCATGGCCCGCCCGGTCACCTCGGTGACCGGTCCGAGCGCCGAGATCGTCACCACGAGGCCCTGACCCCGGTAGTAGTCGATGATCGGCTCGGTCTGGCCGTGGTAGACCTCCAGGCGCTTGCGGACGGTCTCCTCGGAGTCGTCGTCGCGCTGGTAGAGGTCGCCGCCGCAGACATCGCAGACACCCTCTTCCTTCGGTGCCTTGTAGGTCACGTGGAAGACATGGCTGGAGTCGTTGCGGCAGATCCGGCGGCCGGCGATCCGCTTGACCACCTCGTCCTCGGGGACCTCCAGGTCGAGCACCGCGTCCAGGGTCATGCCCTCGGACTTCAGCATCGCGTCCAGCGACTCGGCCTGGGAGAGGTTGCGCGGAAAGCCGTCGAGCAGAAAGCCCTTGGCGGCGTCCGGCCGGCCCATGCGTTCCTTGGCCATGCCGATGGTCACCTCGTCGGGGACCAGCTCTCCCGCGTCCATGTAGGACTTCGCCCGGCGTCCGAGTTCGGTGCCCTGGCTGATGTTGGCGCGGAAGAGGTCGCCCGTGGAGATGTGCGGGATCGACAGGTTCTCGGCAAGGTACGCAGCCTGCGTTCCCTTGCCGGCCCCGGGAGGTCCGACGAGGACGATTCGCATCAGCGGAGGAACCCTTCGTAATTGCGCTGCTGGAGCTGGCTCTCGATCTGCTTCACGGTCTCCAGACCCACACCCACGATGATGAGGATGCTCGTCCCGCCGAACGGGAAGTTCTGGTTCGCGCCTCCGAAGCCCGCCAACGCCATCGTCGGAACAAGAGCAATCAGACCCAGGTACAGCGAGCCCGGCCAAGTGATCCTGTTGAGCACGTAGCTCAGATACTCGGCAGTCGGTCGGCCAGCCCGGATGCCCGGGATGAAACCACCATACTTCTTCATGTTGTCCGCTACGTCCTCGGGGTTGAACGAGATGGCGACGTAGAAGAACGCAAAGAAGACGATCAGAAGGAAGTAGGTGACGATGTAGTACGGGTGGTCGCCCTTGACCAGGTGCGCTTCGATCCAGGTCTTCCAGGACGAGGTTCCGCTGGAGAACTGGGCGATCAGCGCCGGGATGTAGAGCAGCGACGAGGCGAAGATGACCGGGATCACACCGGCCTGGTTCACCTTGAGGGGGATGTACGTCGAGGTACCGCCGTACGAACGGCGGCCGATCATCCGCTTGGCGTACTGCACCGGGATCCGGCGCTGGGCCTGCTCGACGAAGACCACGAGGGCCACCATCACGAAGCCGATCAGGATGACCGTGCTGAACTCGATCCAGCCGTCGGCGAGCTTGCCGCTCTCCTTGATGGCCCAGAGGGAGCCGAGGAAGCCGGCGGCGATCGAGATGAACATCAGGATGGACATGCCGTTGCCGATACCGCGGTCGGTGATCAGCTCGCCGAGCCACATGACGGCGGCGGTACCCGCGGTCATGGTCACGACCATCACTACAGTGGTGAAGATCGACTGGTCCGGAACGATCTGGTTGCCGACGGAACAGCCCTGGAACAGCATGCCGCTGCGGGCGGTCGCCACCAGGCCGGTGCCCTGGAGTACGGCGAGCGCGACGGTCAGATAACGGGTGTACTGGGTGATCTTCGCGGTGCCGGCCTGGCCCTCCTTCTTGAGGGACTCCAGCCGGGGGATCACCACGGTGAGCAGCTGCAGAATGATGCTCGCCGTGATGTACGGCATGATGCCGAGGGCGAAGACGGTGATCTGCAGCAGCGCGCCACCGCTGAGCATGTTCACCAGGCCGAACAGGCTGTTGTTGCTCTCGGCCGCCTGATCCACACAGATCTGGACGTTCTTGTAGTCCACTCCCGGAACCGGGACGTGCGACCCCAGCCGGAACAGCACGATGATGCCGAGCGTGAAGAGCAGCTTCTTGCGCAGGTCGGGCGTCTTGAACGCTCGGGCGAACGCGGTGAGCACGGTGCCTCCTGCGACCCCCGCGCTACTGCGTCAGAGGTGACGGTCTTGAGGATCGACGGATACTTGTCAGTTGACTAACAGCGAACCGCCCGGCCAGGTTCCCGGTGGAGAACAGGCCGTACGGATTTCTTCACAGCAGTGTGACGCCGCCACCTTACCGGCGAGGGCGCCACCCTAGGAACGACCAACCGGGGATGCCCCTTTTGGGAGGCATCCCCGGTCGGTGATTCAGCCTTCAGCGGCCACGGAACAGGTCTCAGACCAGCTCGGTGACGGAACCGCCGGCCGCGGTGATCTTCTCCTTGGCGGAGCCGGAGACGGCGTCGACCGTCACCTGCAGCGCCACGGAGATCTCGCCCTGTCCGAGCACCTTGACGAGCTGGTTCTTGCGAACGGCGCCCTTGGCGACCAGATCGGCAACCGTGACCTCGCCACCCTCGGGGTAGAGCGCGGCCAGCTTGTCGAGGTTCACGACCTGGTACTCGGTGCGGAACGGGTTCTTGAAGCCCTTGAGCTTCGGGAGGCGCATGTGGAGGGGCATCTGCCCACCCTCGAAGCGCTCCGGAACCTGGTAACGGGCCTTGGTGCCCTTGGTACCACGACCGGCCGTCTTACCCTTCGACGCCTCACCACGACCGACACGGGTCTTGGCGGTCTTGGCGCCGGGGGCGGGACGGAGGTTGTGGACCTTCAGCGGGTTCTGCTCCGCCATGTCAGTCGACCTCCTCGACCGTCACGAGGTGGCGGACGGTGTGCACCATGCCGCGGAACTCGGGGCGGTCCTCCTTGACAACCACGTCGTTCAGGCGCTTGAGCCCGAGCGAACGCAGGGTGTCGCGGTGGTTCTGCTTGCTGCCGATGTACGACTTCGTCTGCGTGATCTTGAGGCGGGCCATTACGCACCCGCTCCCGCACGCGCACGAAGCAGAGCCGCGGGGGCGACGTCCTCGAGCGGCAGACCGCGGCGGGCCGCGATCTCCTCGGGACGCTGCAGGCCCTTGAGGGCCTCCACGGTCGCGTGCACGATGTTGATCGCGTTGTCGGAGCCGAGCGACTTCGACAGGATGTCGTGCACTCCGGCGCACTCCAGGACGGCGCGCACCGGGCCACCGGCGATAACACCCGTACCGGGGGAAGCAGGCTTCAGCAGGACGACGCCCGCGGCCTTCTCGCCCTGGATGGGGTGCGGGATGGTGCCCTGGATACGGGGGACCTTGAAGAAGTGCTTCTTGGCCTCCTCAACACCCTTGGCGATGGCGGCCGGCACCTCCTTGGCCTTGCCGTAGCCGACACCCACGGTGCCGTCACCGTCGCCCACCACGACCAGCGCGGTGAAGCTGAAGCGGCGACCACCCTTGACAACCTTGGCGACGCGGTTGATCGCGACGACGCGCTCAACGTACGCGGTCTTCTCGGCGGCGGCGGCGCCGCCGTCACGGCCCTTCCGGTCCCGCCGCTCGCCGCCACCGGCACCGCTTCCGCGGCGCTGGGGTCCAGCCATTGGATTACCTCTCTCTGTTACGTCCGTTAGTCCCGGAACCGGGGCTTAGAACTTCAGCCCGGCTTCGCGGGCGGCGTCAGCCAGAGCGGCAATGCGCCCGGCGTACCTGTTGCCACCACGGTCGAACACGACAGCCTCGACGCCGGCGGCCTTGGCGCGCTCGGCGACCAGGGAGCCGACCTGCTTGGCCTGGGCGCTCTTGTCGCCCTCGCCACCGCGGATCGAGACGTCCAGGGTCGACGCCGACGCGAGCGTGTGGCCCGCGATGTCGTCGATGACCTGCGCCACGATGTTGCGGTTGGAACGCGTCACGACCAGGCGCGGACGCTCCGGCGTACCGGAGACGTGCTTGCGAACACGGATGTGGCGTCGCTTGATGGCGGCGCGCTTGTACGCGTCGCCCTTAGCAATCTTGACACCGTATGCCATGGCTTACTTACCCGCCTTTCCGACCTTGCGGCGGATGACCTCGCCCGCGTACTTGACGCCCTTGGCCTTGTACGGGTCGGGCTTCCGCAGCTTGCGGATGTTCGCGGCGACCTCGCCGACCTTCTGCTTGTCGATGCCCTCGACCGAGAACTTGGTCGGCGACTCGACCTTGAAGGAGATCCCCTCGGGGGCCTCCACCAGGATCGGGTGGCTGTAGCCGAGCTGGAACTCCAGGTTGGAGCCCTTCGCGGCCACGCGGTAACCGACACCGCTGATCTCGAGCGCCTTGGTGTATCCCTGGGTCACACCGGTGATCATGTTCGCCACCAGCGTGCGGGACAGGCCGTGCAGGGCCTTGTTCTGACGCTCGTCGTTGGGACGGGTGACGGCCAGAACGCCGTCCTCGCCCTTAGCGATCTCGATGGGAGCCGCGACGGTGTGCGTGAGGGTGCCCTTGGGCCCCTTCACCGCGACCGTGCGGCCCTCGATGGTGACGTCCACACCGGCGGGAACCTGGATGGGGAGCTTGCCGATACGCGACATTGCTTTTCCTCCGTTCCCGAACTACCAGACGTAGGCGAGGACTTCCCCACCCACGCCCTTCTTCTGCGCCTGCTGGCCGGTCAGGAGGCCGTGGGACGTGGAGATGATCGCCACGCCCAGGCCGCCGAGAACCTTCGGCAGGTTGGTGGACTTCGCGTAAACCCGGAGACCCGGCTTCGAGATCCGCTTGATGCCCGCGATGGAGCGCTCACGGTTCGGGCCGAACTTGAGCTCCAGGACGAGGTTCTTGCCGACCTCGGCGTCCTCGACCTTCCAGCCCGTGATGAAGCCCTCCTGCTGGAGGATCTCCGCGATGTGCGACTTGATCTTGCTGTGCGGCATCGTCACGGCGTCGTGGTACGCCGAGTTCGCATTCCGCAGACGCGTCAGCATGTCTGCGATGGGATCAGTCATGGTCATGAATTGGCCTTCGGCCTCTCTCGCCGGGGTTTCCTGTATGCGCCATCCCTCTCCCCACACAGGGGCGGGACGGGTGCGGCGCGGGGACCTACGGCGTAGTAAGTCGTACGGGCGGCGGGCGCCCAACCCTCCCAGCCTAAGCCATGGAGGGACGGGCTCCCGCCAACCCTTTGCTTACCGAGAGACTCCGGTCATTCCCGAAAAGCGGGAACTACCAGGAGCTCTTGGTCACGCCCGGCAGCTCGCCACGGTGAGCCATCTCACGAAGGCACACGCGGCAGAGGCCGAACTTGCGGTACACGGAGTGCGGACGTCCACAGCGCTGGCAGCGGGTGTACGCGCGCACACCGAACTTGGGCTTGCGGGCGGCCTTGGCAATAAGAGCCTTCTTCGCCATCTCGCTCACGCCTCCTTGAAGGGGAAGCCGAGGTGACGAAGGAGGGCGCGGCCCTCGTCGTCGTTGGTCGCCGTGGTCACCACGGTGATGTCCATACCCCGGACGCGGTCGATCTTGTCCTGGTCGATCTCGTGGAACATGACCTGCTCCGTGAGACCGAAGGTGTAGTTGCCACGGCCGTCGAACTGCTTCGGCGACAGGCCGCGGAAGTCGCGGATGCGCGGCAGCGCCAGCGACAGGGTGCGGTCCAGGAACTCCCACATGCGGTCGCCGCGGAGCGTGACGTGGGCACCGATCGGCTGACCCTCACGCAGCTTGAACTGCGCGATGGACTTCCGGGCCTTGGTCACGGCCGGCTTCTGGCCCGTGATCGTGGTGAGGTCCTTGATGGCACCGTCGATCAGCTTGGAGTCGCGGGCGGCGTCGCCCACACCCATGTTGACCACGATCTTGACGAGGCCGGGAACCTGCATGACGTTCTCGTACGAGAACTCCTCAAGCAGCTTGCCCTTGATTTCCTCGCGGTACTTCGTCTTGAGACGCGGAGTGGTGGTGGTAGCCATCAGATGTCCTCACCCGTCCGCTTGGCAACGCGGATCTTGTTGCCCTCGTCGTCGAAGCGGTAACCGACGCGGGTCACGACCTTCTTGCCGTCCTTCTCCACGACGAGCTGAACGTTGCTCACGTGGACGGGGGCCTCGGTCGTGACGATCCCGCCGGCCTGCGAGGCGCGGCCGGGCTGGTTCGCCTTGGTGTGCTTCTTGACCCGGTTGACACCCTCGACCAGAACACGGTCCTCGCGGGGGAAGGCCGCGATGACCTTGCCCTGCTTGCCCTTGTCCTTACCGGTGATGACCTGGACCAGGTCGCCCTTCTTGATCTTCATGCTTACAGCACCTCCGGCGCGAGCGAGATGATCTTCATGAACTTCTTCTCGCGCAGCTCACGGCCCACCGGGCCGAAGATACGGGTGCCGCGAGGGTCGCCGTCGTTCTTCAGAATGACGGCGGCGTTCTCGTCGAAGCGGATGTACGAGCCGTCCTGGCGGCGGCGCTCCTTGACGGTGCGAACGATGACCGCCTTGACGACGTCACCCTTCTTCACGTTGCCACCGGGGATCGCGTCCTTGACGGTGGCGACGATGACGTCACCGATGCCCGCGTAGCGGCGGCCCGAACCACCGAGAACACGGATGCAAAGGATCTCCTTGGCACCAGTGTTGTCGGCGACACGCAGCCGCGACTCCTGCTGGATCACGTCTTATCTCCTGTTTGTCTGCCGGTTCCCCGGGGGCCGCTGTTCAGAGCGGCCCCCGGAGCCTGGCGGAACTGACCCGAGGGAAAGCCCTCGGGCGATTACTTGGCCTTCTCGAGGATCTCGACGACGCGCCAGTGCTTGCTGGCGGACAGCTTCCGGGTCTCCATCAGGAGGACACGGTCGCCGACGCCGGCGGCGTTCTGCTCGTCGTGGGCCTTGAGCTTGTTCGTACGGCGGATGACCTTGCCGTACAGAGCGTGCTTGACGCGGTCCTCGACAGCGACGACGACGGTCTTGTCCATCTTGTCGCTGACGACCAGGCCCTCACGGGTCTTGCGTGCGTTGCGCTCGTTCTCAGTCACGTTGTTCTCGCTCATCAGGCGTTCTCCACCGTTTCGATGCCCAGCTCGCGCTCGCGCATCAGGGTGTAGATCCGCGCGATGTCCTTGCGGACGGCCTTCAGCCGGCCGTGGTTCTCGAGCTGTCCGGTCGCCGCCTGGAAGCGGAGGTTGAACAGCTCTTCCTTGGCCTCGCGGAGCTTGTTCACCAGCTCCTCGTTGCCCAGCTCGCGCAGCTCGGACGCCTTGGTTCCGGCCGACATCACGCCTCACCTGCCTCGCGCCGAACGATGCGGCACTTCATCGGAAGCTTGTGAGCAGCGCGGGTGAGCGCCTCACGAGCAGTCTTCTCGTTCGGGTAGGACAGCTCGAACATCACCCGACCGGGCTTGACGTTCGCGATCCACCACTCGGGGGAACCCTTACCGGAACCCATGCGGGTCTCGGCGGGCTTCTTCGTCAGCGGACGGTCCGGGTAGATGTTGATCCAGACCTTGCCGCCACGCTTGATGTGGCGGGTCATCGCGATACGAGCCGCCTCGATCTGGCGGTTGGTCACGTACGCCGGCGTGAGGGCCTGGATGCCGTACTCGCCGAACGCAACCGTCGTACCACCCTTGGCCATACCACTGCGCTTGGGGTGGTGCTGCTTGCGGTGCTTGACCCTACGGGGGATCAGCATTTCGGTCAGGCCTCCGTTCCGGTGCTCTCAGCCGGAGCAGCGGCAGCAGCCTCGGCCTTGGGGGCCTCGGCAGCGGCGTTCTGCTGCGGCTTGCGGCCGCGGCCGCCACGCTCGCCACCACGGCCACCACGGCCGGCCGGGCGGTCGGCACCGCCACGGGCCGGGCGGTTGCCGGCACGGGCGGCGGCGTTCTCGGCGCGGACCTCGGCGATGTTCTTGACGTCGCCCTTGTAGATCCAGACCTTCACGCCGATGCGGCCGAAGGTGGTCTTGGCCTCGAAGAAGCCGTACTCGACGTTCGCGCGGAGCGTGTGCAGCGGCACACGGCCCTCGCGGTAGAACTCCGAGCGGGACATCTCGGCGCCGCCGAGACGGCCACCGCACTGGATCTTGATGCCCTTGGCGCCCGCCTTCATGGCGGACTGCATGCTCTTCCGCATGGCGCGGCGGAAGGACACACGGGAGGACAGCTGCTCGGCCACGGCCTGGGCCACGAGCTGGGCGTCCACCTCGGGGTTCTTGACCTCGAGGATGTTGAGCTGCACCTGCTTGCCGGTGAGCTTCTCGAGGTCGCCGCGGATGCGGTCGGCCTCGGCGCCACGGCGGCCGATGACGATGCCCGGACGCGCGGTGTGGATGTCCACCCGCACGCGGTCCCGGGTGCGCTCGATCTCGACCTTGGAGATGCCGGCGCGCTCCATGCCGGACGTCATCATCCGGCGGATGGCGACGTCTTCCTTGACGTAGTCCTTGTACAGCTTGTCGGCGTACCAGCGGGACTTGAAGTCCGTGGTGATACCGAGCCGGAACCCATGCGGGTTAACCTTCTGGCCCATTACCGGGTTCCTTCCTTGCTGCTGACGACCACGGTGATGTGGCTGGTCCGCTTACGGATCCGGTAGGCACGGCCCTGGGCACGCGGACGGAACCGCTTCAGGGTCGGGCCCTCGTCCACATACGCCTCGCTGATGAACAGCGAAGAGGCGTCCGGGTGGTCGTAGTTGTGCGCGGCGTTGGCGATGGCGCTGTCCAGCACCTTGCCGACGGGCTCACTCGCGGCCTGCGGGGCGAAACGCAGGACCGCCTGAGCCTCCGTGGCGTCCATGCCACGGATGAGGTCCACCACGCGGCGGGCCTTCATGGGCGTGACGCGGATGTACCGCGCCTGGGCCCTGGCTTCCATGGTTGTCCCTTCAGTGTCTGACACGTTCGTCATAGTCGTTCACACCCCGCTGTTAGCGGCGCTTCGACTTCCGGTCGTCCTTGACGTGGCCGCGGAAGGTGCGCGTCGGCGAGAACTCGCCGAGCTTGTGGCCGACCATCGACTCGGTGACGAACACCGGGATGTGGGTCTTGCCGTTGTGCACCGCGATCGTGTGGCCGAGCATGGCCGGGACGATCATCGAGCGACGGGACCAGGTCTTGATGACGTTCTTGGTGCCTGCTTCGTTCTGGACATCCACCTTCTTGATCAGGTGGTCGTCGACGAAGGGCCCCTTCTTGAGACTGCGCGGCATCTAAACCCGCTCCTAGCGCTTCTTGTTCGTCTTGCGGCGGCGGACGATGTACTTGTTGCTCGCCTTCTTGGGAGAACGAGTACGACCCTCCTTCTGACCCCACGGGCTGACCGGGTGGCGACCACCGGAGGTCTTGCCCTCACCACCACCGTGCGGGTGGTCAACCGGGTTCATCGCGACACCGCGGACGGTCGGGCGAACGCCCTTCCAGCGCATACGGCCGGCCTTGCCCCAGTTGATGTTCGACTGCTCGGCGTTGCCGACCTCGCCGATGGTGGCGCGGCAGCGGACGTCGACCAGGCGGATCTCACCGGACGGCATCCGGAGGTGGGCCATGGCCCCCTCCTTCGCCAGCAGCTGCACGGAGGCACCCGCGGAGCGGGCGAACTTCGCGCCGCCGCCGGGCCGCAGCTCGATGGCGTGGATGGTCGTACCGACCGGGATGTTGCGCAGCGCCAGGTTGTTGCCGGGCTTGATGTCGGCGCCCGGACCGTTCTCGATCCGGTCGCCCTGGTTCAGGCCACGGGGGGCGATGATGTAGCGCTTCTCGCCGTCCGCGTAGTGGAGCAGCGCGATGCGCGCGGTGCGGTTCGGGTCGTACTCGATGTGCGCGACCTTCGCCGGCACGCCGTCCTTGTCGTGACGACGGAAGTCGATCACTCGGTAGGCGCGCTTGTGGCCACCGCCCTGGTGGCGGACGGTCACACGACCGGTGTTGTTACGGCCGCCCTTGCTGTGCAGGGGGCGGACCAGCGACTTCTCCGGCGTGGACCGCGTGATCTCGACGAAGTCGGCGACGCTGGAGCCACGACGGCCCGGGGTCGTCGGCTTGTACTTGCGGATACCCATTGTCTCTCAGTCCTCGGAAGAATCCGGACTATCTGGACGTCCCTACCTCCGTCAGGAGGTGGGGCCGCCGAAGATGTCGATGCGGTCGCCCTCGGCGAGGGTCACGATGGCGCGCTTGGTGTTGGCGCGCTTGCCGAAACCGGTGCGGGTGCGCTTGCGCTTGCCCTGGCGGTTGATCGTGTTGACCCCGGTGACCTTGACCGAGAAGACCGCCTCGACGGCCTGCTTGATCTGGGTCTTGTTGGCGCGCGGGTCGACGACGAACGTGTACTTGTTCTCGTCCAGCAGCGCGTAGCTCTTCTCGGAGACAACCGGCTTGACCAGGAGGTCGCGCGGGTCCGTGAAGGTCTTGCTGGTGACGACAGCCGTGGTGTTCTCGGACATCAGGCGTCGCTCCCTTCGGTCTCGACGGCCTTGGCGGGCCCGGACACGAAGGACTCGAAAGCGGCCTGGGTGAAGACCACGTCGTCGGAGACGAGCACGTCGTACGTGTTCAGCTGGCCCGGCTCCAGGATGTGCACCTGGGGCAGGTTGCGGGCGGACAGCCACGCGGCCTCGTCGGAGCGCTCGACGACCAGGAGCAGGTTCTTCCGCTCCGAGATCTTGCCGAACAGCGTCTTGGCGGCCTTGGTGGAGGTCGCACCCTCGATCACGCCGGAGACGACGTGAATGCGGGAGTGGCGGGCCCGGTCGGTGAGGGCACCGCGGAGGGCGGCGGCCTTCATCTTCTTCGGGGTCCGCTGCGAGTAGTCACGCGGCACGGGGCCGTGGACGACGCCACCGCCGGCGAACTGCGGGGCGCGGGTCGAACCCTGACGGGCGCGGCCGGTGCCCTTCTGGCGGTAGGGCTTCTTGCCACCACCACGGACCTCGCCACGCGTCTTCACCTTGTGCGTGCCCTGGCGGGCAGCGGCGAGCTGCGCGACGACGACCTGGTGGATCAGCGGGATGCTGACCTTGGCGTCGAAGATCTCGGCCGGGAGCTCGACGGTCCCGGTCTTGTCGCCGGCGGGCGACAGAATGTCAATGGTGCTCATAGTCCCTTAGGCCCCCTTGGCCGCGGTGCGGACCAGGACGAGGCCGCCGTTCGGACCAGGAACCGCGCCCTTGATGAGGAGCAGGCCCTTCTCCGCGTCAACGGCGTGAACGGTCAGGTTCTGGGTGGTGACGCGCTCGTTGCCCATGCGGCCCGCCATGCGGAGGCCCTTGAACACACGGCCCGGGGTGGCGCAGCCACCGATGGAACCGGGCGAGCGGTGCTTGCGCTGGGTGCCGTGACCGGCGCCGAGGCCCTTGAAGTTGTGACGCTTCATGACACCGGCGAAGCCCTTGCCCTTGCTCTTGCCCGTGACGTCGACCTTGACGCCGGACTCGAACACCTCGGCCGTGATCTCCTGGCCGAGCGTGTACTCGGCGGCGTCGGAGGTACGGAGCTCCACCAGGTGGCGGCGGGGGGTCACGTCGGCCTTGGCGAAGTGGCCCTTGAGGGGCTTGTTCACCTTGCGCGGGTCGATCTCGCCGAAGGCGATCTGGACCGACTCGTAGCCGTCACGGTCATTCGTACGGACCTGGGTAACGACACAGGGCCCGGCCTTGACGACGGTCACCGGGACGACACGGTTGTTGTCGTCCCAGACCTGGGTCATGCCGAGCTTCTCGCCCAGGACGCCCTTGATCTGCTTTGCCATCTCTTCCGCGCCTCTCAGAGCTTGATCTCGATGTCAACGCCGGCCGGAAGGTCCAGGCGCATCAGCGAGTCAACGGTCTTGGGCGTCGGGTCGAGGATGTCGATCAGGCGCTTGTGCGTACGCATCTCGAAGTGCTCGCGCGAGTCCTTGTACTTGTGCGGCGACTTGATGACGCAGTACACGTTCTTCTCAGTGGGCAGCGGCACCGGGCCCGCGACCGACGCACCAGTACGGGTCACCGTCTCGACGATCTTCTTCGCCGAAGAGTCGATGACCTCGTGGTCGTAGGCCTTGAGCCGGATGCGGATCTTCTGTCCCGCCATGGCTACTCAGTAGTCCTGTCTCTTTGTAACGCTCTGGAACCCGATGGGCTGTTAAGGCTCTCTCCGACCCCCGCGGTCGGGCGTGTCGCACTCCCTCTACGCAGATGTCCCAGGGGACATCCCAACCAAGGGGGTGCGGGCTCGGCCCGCGTGCCGGGGGAGAACCACCCACCGGGTGCCTGGCCGGTACCCCGCTGACACTTCCCGGAAGATTCCCGTACGTCCGTCCCAGCGCTGCCGTACGGCCCTGACGGGCCTTGGGGCAGTTGGGACGACGAGTACTGTGGGACTCGCTTCCGGTCCTCCCGGCGGGAGGCGCGCAGCATCGGCACTCAACCGAGCAACCCGGATAGTCTGCCATACGGGGCAGGGCCCTGGCCAATCGAGCCGAAGAGCGTACCCCGCGAGCTTCCCATGTCAAACCTCGGCGGACCCCGGCGAGCCGCCGCGGCTACCGGAGGCATCCGGAGGCCTCACCTCCGCCCGGGGCGGCCCGCGAAAGGGCCCGGGGGGTAATTCGTTCGAACCCCACCCCTTCCGGTTCCTACAGTGGGCGGCCACATCACCGGCCGGGGGGCTCCTCATGCGTACGCACTATCCACGCACCCCGCATCTGCCCTGGTCACCGGGCGCGACCCCGGACGACGTACGGAACACGGGACCGGCGGCCCTCACCGGGCGCGAGATCGTCGTCACCGAGAAGCTGGACGGCGAGAACACCACGCTGTACCGGGACGGGCTGCACGCCCGCTCCCCCGACTCCGGCCACCACCCCTCCCGGACCTGGGTGAAGGCCCTCCAGGGGCGGATCGGCCCGGCGGTCCCGGCGGGCTGGCGGATCTGCGGCGAGAACCTGTACGCCCGGCACTCCCTCGCCTACTCCGGCCTCGACGCCTTCTTCTACGGCTTCTCCGTCTGGGACGACCGCGGCCGCTGCCTGCCCTGGGACCGTACGGCCGCCTTTCTGCGCGGCCTCGGCATCCCCGTGCCGCGGGTGCTCTGGCGCGGTGTGTACGACGAGCGGGCGCTGCGCGGGCTGCGGATCGACACCGCCCGGCAGGAGGGCTATGTGGTCCGGACCGCCGACGGCTTCGACGCCGCGGACTTCGGGTGGCGGGTCGCCAAGTGGGTACGGCCCCGGCATGTCCGCACCGACCGCCACTGGATGTACTCCGCCGTGGTCCCGAACGTGCGGGCGCCGGGAGCGGCCCTGTGGGACGTACGGTCCGGTGCCCCGGTGTCCGCGGCGGAGCTGGCGGCGGCCGCGGGGCTCGGCCCGGCGGATCCGGCGGGCGCCGGCGGCACCCCTTCCCGGGCGGCCGTCCCCGGCGGCGGCCCGGTCACGCCTGTCACCCCGTACCCGCTCGGCGATCCCGCCCCCGCCGAAGGGCTCGGGCTGCTCGGGGACGAGCGGCTGACCGCCGCCCTCGGGCTGCTGCTGCACGCCGTCCCGCGCGGCCGGCTCGCCGGGCTGATCGCCCCGGCCACCGGGATGCGCACCGCCCGCCGCACCGCCGACCTGGTGGGGCTGTATCCGAGGCTGCACCGGCCGTTCCCAGACGGGGAGCGCCGCGGCGGCCTGGTCCGGCTGGCGTACGCGGCCGACCCGCGGGTCCTGCACACGGTCGCCGCCGCCCTCGCGCCGACCGCGGAGGCCCGGGAGCAGACCGAGTGGTCGGCGCTGCACGCCGAGGACGCCGGGCTGTTCGAGACGCCCGCGCCCTGGGAGTCGTGGCGTTTCGACGGCCTCCCGCCGCGGGCGGCGGACCGCTGCCGGGCGGAGGCCCGGGAGGCGTACGCCCGGGGCGGGATCGCGGGACCCGAGGGGGCGACGGCGGCGACCTGGCGCTGGCGCGACGGCCGTTTCCCCGAGCTGGTCCAGCTCTGCGGCCCGGCGGGCAGCGGCAAGAGCACCTACGCCCGTACGGTCCGGGCCGACCGGCGGATCTCCCTCGACGCGCTGCGCGAGGAGAACGGCTCCCGTACCGACCAGCGGTCCAACGGCGAGATCCTGCGGCGCGCCCTGGACCGACTGGACGCGGCCCTCGCGGAGGGCGGCACCGTCGTCTGGGACGCCACCTCGCTGGACCGGCGGCAGCGGGCGCCGGTCCGGGCCGTCGCGGCCCGGCACTCCGCGCTGGTCACCCATGCCGTGATGCTGGCCGACCCGGCCGAACTGGTCCGGCGGAACGGGACGCGGGAGCATCCGGTACCGCCCGCGGTCCTCGAACGCCAGCTGCGCCGGTTCACGCCCCCGTACCCCGGGGAGGCGCACCGGACCCGGTGGATCGGCGCGGACGGGACGGTCGGGGACACCGACGGCTACATCCATGGAGGTCCGGATGCGGACGAGTGAGCAGATCTACCACCGGCTCCGGTGGGACACCCGGTTCGACCCGGCCCGCTTCACCGTCGGGATCGCCCGGCGTGGCGGCGAACCCGGGCGCACCCCGCTGACCTCCTTCGTACCGGACGGGGACATCCCCTGGCACCGGATCCTGTTCTTCGAGGCCGACGGGGAACGGGTCTGGGACCGGGCCACCGGCACCGATCGTCTGGACCGTACGGACGCCGGCCGGGCCCGCGCGCCGCGGCGGCTGCTGCCGCCGCTGTTCGAGCCGGTGACCTTCCGGGAAGGGCCCGCCGCAGAGGCCCCGGCCCGGCCCGGCCTGCGGGTACTGACCTGGAACACCCTCTGGGACCGGTACGACGCCGAACACATCGCGACCGCCCGCCGCCGCCCACTGCTGGCGGCCGCGCTGCGGGCCGCCGACGCCGATGTGATCACCCTCCAGGAGGTCGAGGGGCCGCTGTACGACCTGCTGCGGGACGAGGGCTGGACGATGGCTCCGGGGCGCCGCGAGTCCGCCGCGTACGGCCTGCTGGTGCTGAGCAGGCTGCCGGTGCGCGAGGCGGCCCGGCAGGTCCTGGGCGCGCACAAGGCGCTGCTGGCCGTGGTCGTGGAGACCGCCGACGGCCCGCTGACCGTCGCCACCACCCATCTGACCAGCGACCACTCCCCCGGCGCCGCGGCCCGGCGGCGTACCGAGCTGGATGCGGTCGGCGCCGCCCTGGCGGCCGTCCCGGGCGATGTGGTCCTGACCGGCGACTTCAACGACCCCACCGCGCTGCCCGCCGATGCCCTGGGCCTGCGCGACGCCTGGCCGGAGGCCCGTACCCGTACCCCGGGGGATCCCGGTGCCCCGACCTTCGACCCGCGGACCAATCCGCTGGCCGCCGTCGGCTCCCTGACCGGGCTCCCGGGCCGGCTGGACCGGGTCCTGCTCCGCGGCCGCCCGACGGCGGCCCGGGCCGCGCTCACCGGCACCGTCCCGGCTCCGGACGGTCTCCATCTCTCCGACCACTACGGGGTTCTGGCGGCACTGGACCTGGCGGGCCCCGCGACCGGCAACCCCGACTCCACCTCCGCCTCCACCTCCGCCTCCGTCAACAGTCCGGCCGACGATCACCCGTTCGCATGAAGATGCACCATGCGGCATGAATATACGACCCGGATGGCCCTAGCGTCCCCGTCATGGTCACTTCCTCCCATGAGGCCGCACACCGGATCTTCCAGGAGCGACCCGAACTGCTCGCCCCGGTTTTCCGGGCGCTGAGCGTCCCCTTGCCCGAGAAAACCTCCGTCGAGGTTCTTACGGGCGATGTCACCGAGATCCGGCCGCTGGAGCGCCGGGTCGACAGCCTGCTGAGGGTCGAGTCGTCCGACGGCGAGCGGTTTCTGCTGGCCGTCGAGGCGCAGAGCCGGCGCGATCCGGACAAGGCCGCGAGCTGGACGTACTACCTCGCCTATCTGGCGGCGAAGCACCGGATACCGGCACTGCTGCTGGTCGTCTGCCGGGACCGGGCCACCGCGCGCTGGGCGGCGGGACCCTTCACCACCGGAGTGGAGGGCTGGACCGCGCTCAGTACCCGGCCCATGGTCCTGGGGCCGGAGAACCTGCCGGTGATCACCAGCCCGCAGGAGGCGCGGAAGCATCTCGCGCTCGCCACCCTCTCCGCGTTGACCCATACCGCCCACCCGGACACCAACGCCATACTGGAGGCGCTGGCCTCCGCGCTCGGATCCGCCGCAGCCGACGGCGAATCCGGTGACTACTTCACCGAACTGCTGGAAATCGGCCTGGGGGACACCCCGGCCGGGGCTCACTAGAGGAATCTGATGGCCGTAGGCACGTACTTCCCCGGCCGGGGAACCATGCTGGAGAAGTCGTTCCTGAAGGGCGTCGCCGCGGGGCAGGCGGAGGAGCGCTCCCGGCTGATCCTCAGTGTGCTGGAGAAGCGCGGACTCCCCGTCGCCGACGACCACCGGGAGCGGATCGCCGACTGCTCCGACCTCGATGTGCTCGATGTCTGGTGGGACCGGGTGCTCACGGTGACCAGCGCCGAGGAACTGTTCATCGAGGAGTACGAGCCCGGGGACTGACCCCGCCTTCGCAACCCCGCAGCGCCGCACCGGCCGGAGCCGGTGCGGCGCTGTTGCGTGCGGGCCCGCCGGGCTCTGCCCGTAGCGCATAGAACACCCCCGGCGCAACAAAAGTCGCGGAATACGCCTGCCCCGGGCAACCTCGACTCACGATTATCCGTCTAGATGATCGCGGGAGCGGTCCGACCAGCCCTTTCGCCTGATCGAACACATCGCCGGAACGGTATTCAGCACGCCCACGGGGGCAGCCTGCCCGCTGCCGGGGAGCGGACGGAGCGGAACAACATGCATGCAGCACCCACCCCTGCCCCGGTGCGTCCCGGTGACGCCCCGGATCCGGGCGCAACCGGCCGGGAGCGCCGGCCCCGGCGGCGTACGGTGGTCGCCGCGCTGTCGGTGCTCGCCGGGGTGGGCGCGGCGGCCGCGGGCTGCTCGATGCCGCCCGGCCCGGGCTCCGTACCGACCGCCGACCCGGCGCCCGGGATGCCGATAGCGGGCACCCGCCGGGCCCAGCTGATGCAGATCCTCGCCCACCCGGACGACGACCTGTACTTCATGAACCCTGACACCCAGCAGATGCTCGCCGCCGGTGTCCCCCTGGTCTGCGTGTACGTCACCGCGGGCGAGCACAACGGCCGGAACGTGATACCGGGCTCCGACGCCCCGGCCGTCGCCGACCGGCCCGCCTATGCCTCCGCCCGCCACCAGGGGCTGCGGCAGGCGTACGCCACCCTGCTCGGCCTCGACAAGTTCACCCCCTGGACCAAGGGGGTGGCCGCGCTGCGCGGCGACCGGCAGGCCGAGATCAACACCCTCACCAACGGCGACCGCCGGGTCGAGCTGGTCTTCCTCAACCTGCCGATGCACACCCGGCGCCGGCGCAATGCGCTGCCCGGGCTCTGGAAGGACCGCGGGGGTATCGGCGTACAGAGCGTGGTGCCCGCGGACTCGCCGCTGCGCCGCAGCTCCCCGTACACCTACGACGGGCTGATCGACGTCCTCGTGGGGCTGATGGAGCAGTACCGGCCGACGGTCGTGCAGACCCTGGACCCGGACCCCGACATCCAGCACAGCGACGAGAAGACCCGGCGGAAGGACTCGGAGCAGCCCGGCTACTCCGACCACGGTGACCACACCGCCGCCGCCTGCTTCAGCTGGGCCGCGATGGTCCGCTGGGTGCGGGACGCCACCGACGGCGGCGGCCGGGTGCCGGGCTTCGTGGCCACGTCCTTCCGCGGCTACTACAACCGGCACTGGCCCAAGAACCTGCCGCCGCAGGTGCTGCGGGAGAAGGCGGCCCATCTCGTGCCCTACGGCGGCGACCCGGACTGGGCCTGCGGGAATCCGTCCGGCTGCGGCGACTACGCGGTCGGCGGTGTCCGGCCGCTGCGGAACAAGAAGGGCTGGGTCCGCTCCACCCACCACCGCTACCCGGGGCCGCGGCCGGCCGCGGTCGCCGAGAAGGACGGCCGGCTCGCGGCCTACGGCGTTCTGGGGCTGCGCGCGGTGCGCTGGCGCGAGACCGCGCCGGGCAGCCGCCGCTGGACGGAGCCCGCCGATCTCGGCGGCGGCCCGCTCGCCCCCGTACTGGGGCAGACGGTTCTCCCCGACGGAAGGCTGCTGCTGTTCGGGCTGCGGTTCGCCGCGATCGGGGGGCGCGGCGCGGAGAACCGGCGCGAGATCGTCCTGCTGGAGCAGCGCGCCCCCGGCGGCGCCTTCCGCGCCTGGCACGGGCTCGGCAGCCCGGAGCACACCGACGACCGCAGCCGCCGGATCGGCGTGCCGACCGCGGTGACCGGCGGTGACGGGCGGGTGCATCTGTTCGTACGCAACGCGGACAAGGGCATCAGCTGCCGGGTCCGGGCGGCCGACGGTTCCTGGGGCCCCTGGCACGACCTCGGCGGCTCGGACGTCCAGGACGGTCTGTCGGCCGTCGCCGACACCCGGGGCCGGGTGCACGTCTTCGCGGCGGCCCGGCGCGGGGTGCACCACTGGACCCAGGACGAGCCGGGCGGCCCGGTCACCTTCCGGCCGGGCGACGGCAGCGCGCTGCCGACCCCGGGCGACGAGGTCACCGCCGTACCCCTGCCGGCCGGGCGGATCGCGCTCTACTACCGCAGGCCCGCCTCCGCCCGGCTGGTCTCCGTCACCCTCGGCGACCCGCACCCCGACGGCACCACCGAGCCCACGGGCACCACGGGCGCCGGGTACGGGGGTCCGGAGCATCCGGCGGTCCCGGTACGCGCGGTAACCGGTATGGACGGATACGGCCCGGTGGGCGCCGCGGCCCCGGCGGGCACTCCGGTGCTGGTGGGCCGCGACCGGACGGGCCGGGTACAGCTCGTCGGCCGCGCCGGGGGGATCCGGCGCCCCGGCTCCCTCGACTCCCCGTGCCTGGTGGTGGCGGGCTCGTCGGTGGCGGCGGTCGGTATCGACGCGGCGGCCCAGCCCTGGGTGATGCGCCCGGTCGGCACCACGAGCGCCGTCCCGGCGAACGCGCGCTGATCCCGGGGGTACCCCGGCCCGCGGGCCGGACCCCTCACCCGCCCGTTACTGCCCGCCGCACAGCGAAAAGGCCCCGCACCTTCCGGTGCGGGGCCTCTTCTGTGCAGCTCGTTCAGGAGCTACCAGGTCGGATCACTTACTTCGTGATCTTGATAACCTGGCCGGCGCCGACGGTCCGGCCACCCTCACGGATGGCGAACTTGAGGCCCTCCTCCATGGCGACGGGCTGGATCAGCTCGACGGACATGGTGGTGTTGTCGCCCGGCATGACCATCTCGGTGCCCTCGGGGAGGGTCACGACGCCGGTCACGTCCGTGGTACGGAAGTAGAACTGCGGGCGGTAGTTGTTGAAGAACGGGGTGTGACGGCCACCCTCGTCCTTCGACAGGATGTAGGCCTGGGCCTCGAACTCGGTGTGCGGCGTGACCGAACCGGGCTTGATGATGACCTGGCCGCGCTCGACGTCCTCGCGCTTGATGCCACGGAGGAGCAGACCGACGTTCTCACCGGCCTGGCCCTCGTCGAGCAGCTTGCGGAACATCTCGATGCCGGTGACCGTGGTGGTGGTCTTCTCGGTCTTGATGCCGACGATGTCGACGGTCTCGTTGACCTTGAGGACACCACGCTCGATACGGCCGGTGACGACGGTGCCACGACCGGTGATCGTGAAGACGTCCTCGATCGGCATGAGGAACGGCTTGTCGACGTCACGCTCGGGCTGCGGGATGGCCTCGTCCACGGCCTCCATCAGCTTGAGCACGGACTCGCCCCACTCGGCGTCGCCCTCGAGCGCCTTGAGCGCCGAGACCTTGACGACCGGCAGGTCGTCGCCCGGGAACTCGTACTCGGAGAGGAGCTCACGGACCTCGAGCTCGACGAGCTCCAGGATCTCCTCGTCGTCCACCATGTCGGCCTTGTTCAGGGCGACGACGATGTACGGAACGCCGACCTGGCGGGCCAGGAGCACGTGCTCCTTGGTCTGCGGCATCGGGCCGTCGGTGGCGGCGACCACGAGGATGGCGCCGTCCATCTGCGCCGCACCGGTGATCATGTTCTTGATGTAGTCCGCGTGACCCGGGCAGTCGACGTGCGCGTAGTGACGCGACTCCGTCTGGTACTCGACGTGCGCGATGGAGATGGTGATACCGCGCTGGCGCTCTTCCGGCGCCTTGTCGATCTGGTCGAAGGCCGAGGCCTCGTTCAGGTCCGGGTACTTGTCGTGCAGCACCTTGGTAATGGCGGCCGTGAGGGTCGTCTTACCGTGGTCGATGTGACCGATGGTGCCGATGTTGACGTGCGGCTTAGTCCGCTCGAACTTCGCCTTCGCCACTGGGGTCCTCCTGTGGAGTGGTTCTGTACGCCTTACTCATCGGCGCCAGGTGATCTTTGCTGGGATACCGGGGCCCGGGGTATTTCCCACCGGTTCGGCGGGAAATGCCCCGAGAGCTCCGGGAACAAGCCTAAAGCGTTGACTCGGGTGAGTTACTCGCCCTTGGCCTTCGCGATGATCTCCTCGGCGACGTTCCGGGGAACCTCGGCGTAGGAGTCGAACTGCATCGAGTAGCTCGCGCGACCCGACGTCTTGCTGCGGAGGTCGCCGACGTAGCCGAACATCTCCGAGAGCGGCACCAGGCCCTTGACGACCCGGGCACCGGCCCGCTCCTCCATGGCCTGAATCTGGCCACGGCGGGAGTTGATGTCACCGATGACATCGCCCATGTAGTCCTCGGGCGTGGTGACCTCGACGGCCATCATCGGCTCGAGCAGCACGGGGCTGGCCTTGCGCGCGGCCTCCTTGAACGCCTGCGAACCGGCGATCTTGAAGGCGAGCTCGGAGGAGTCGACCTCGTGGTAGGCACCGTCGATGAGGGTGATACGGACACCCGTCATCTCGTAGCCCGCCAGGATGCCGAACTGCATGGCCTCCTGCGCACCCGCGTCCACCGAGGGGATGTACTCCTTGGGGATGCGGCCACCGGTGACCTTGTTCACGAACTCGTACGAGGCGTCGCCGCCCTCGATCGGCTCGATCGCGATCTGCACCTTGGCGAACTGACCGGTACCACCGGTCTGCTTCTTGTGGGTGTAGTCCACGCGCTCGACGGCCTTGCGGATCGTCTCGCGGTACGCGACCTGCGGCTTGCCGACGTTGGCCTCGACCTTGAACTCGCGCCGCATCCGGTCGACCAGCACCTCGAGGTGAAGCTCGCCCATACCGCCGATGACGGTCTGGCCGGTCTCCTCGTTGGTGTGGACCTGGAAGGAGGGGTCCTCCTCCGCCAGGCGCTGGATGGCGACACCCAGCTTCTCCTGGTCGCCCTTGGACTTGGGCTCGATCGCGACCTCGATGACCGGCGCCGGGAAGTCCATGGACTCCAGGATCACCGGGTTCTTCTCGTCCGCGAGCGTCTCACCGGTGGTGGTCTGCTTCAGGCCCATGACGGCGACGATGTCGCCGGCGCCCACCGACTCGATCTCCTCACGCTTGTTGGCGTGCATGCGGTAGATCTTGCCGATGCGCTCCTTGCGGCCCTTCACGGAGTTCAGCACGGCGGTGCCGGACTCCAGACGGCCGGAGTAGACGCGCACGAACGTGAGCTTGCCGAGGTGCGGGTCGCTCATGATCTTGAACGCCAGCGCCGACAGCGGCTCGTCGTCGGACGGCTTGCGCTTGACGACCAGCTCCGCGTCCTTCACGTCGTGGCCCTCGATGGCCTCGACGTCCAGGGGGGAGGGCAGGTAGCGCACGACCGCGTCGAGCAGGGGCTGAACGCCCTTGTTCTTGAACGCGGTGCCACAGAACACCGGGGTGACCGTGATGTCCTTGGACTTGCCGGAGGCGATGGTGATACGACGGATCGCCGCGTAGAGCTGCTCCACCGACGGCTCTTCGCCGTTCAGGTACAGCTCCATCAGCTCGTCGTCGTTCTCGGCCACGGTCTCCAGAAGCTTGCCGCGGTACTCCTCGGCAGCCTCGGTGTGGGTGGCCGGGATGTCGACGATGTCGTACATCTCGCCCTTGGTCGCCTCGGCGGACCAGACGAACGCCTTCATGGTGACCAGGTCGACGACGCCCTTGAAGTCGGCCTCGGCGCCGATCGGGAGCTGCATCACGATCGGCGTCGCGCCCAGGCGGTCGCTGATCATGTCGACGCAGCGGTGGAACTCGGCACCGGTGCGGTCGAGCTTGTTGACGAAGCAGATACGCGGCACGCCGTAGCGGTCCGCCTGACGCCAGACGGTCTCGGACTGCGGCTCGACACCGGCGACACCGTCGAAGACGGTCACGGCGCCGTCGAGGACGCGGAGCGAACGCTCCACCTCGACGGTGAAGTCGACGTGGCCCGGGGTGTCGATGATGTTGATCGTGTGATCGACGTCCTCGAGCGGCCAGTGGCAGGTCGTCGCGGCCGACGTAATCGTGATGCCGCGCTCCTGCTCCTGCTCCATCCAGTCCATCGTGGCAGCGCCGTCGTGGACCTCACCGATCTTGTAGCTCACACCGGTGTAAAACAGGATGCGCTCGGTGGTCGTCGTCTTGCCCGCGTCGATGTGGGCCATGATCCCAATGTTGCGGACCTTGGCCAGGTCAAGCGAAGTGGTGGCCATATGGCTCAGTCTTCTCTCGGTCTCGATGGGGGTAGCGACTACCAGCGGTAGTGCGCGAAGGCCTTGTTGGACTCGGCCATCTTGTGCGTGTCCTCACGCTTCTTGACCGAAGCGCCGAGGCCGTTCGAGGCGTCCAGCAGCTCGTTCATGAGGCGCTCGGTCATGGTCTTCTCGCGACGGGCGCGGGAGTAGCCGACGACCCAGCGCAGCGCGAGGGTGGAGGCGCGACCGGGCTTGACCTCGATCGGCACCTGGTAGGTCGCACCACCGACACGGCGGGACTTGACCTCCAGGGACGGCTTGACGTTCTCCAGAGCACGCTTCAGCGTGATGACCGGGTCGGCGCCGGTCTTCTCACGGAGACCCTCCATGGCGCCGTAGACGATCCGCTCGGCGGTGGAGCGCTTGCCGTTCAGCAGGATCTTGTTGATGAGCGACGTCACCAGAGGAGAGCCGTAGACCGGGTCGATGATGACCGGGCGCTTCGGGGCGGGGCCCTTACGAGGCATTCTTACTTCTCCTTCTTGGCGCCGTAGCGGCTGCGGGCCTGCTTGCGGTTCTTGACACCCTGGGTGTCAAGGGAGCCGCGGATGATCTTGTAGCGAACACCCGGCAGGTCCTTCACACGGCCACCACGCACGAGCACGATGGAGTGCTCCTGCAGGTTGTGTCCCTCACCCGGGATGTAGGCCGTGACCTCGATACCAGAGGTCAGACGCACACGCGCGACCTTACGGAGGGCCGAGTTCGGCTTCTTCGGGGTGGTCGTGAACACACGCGTGCAGACGCCCCGGCGCTGGGGGGAACCCTCGAGCGCGGGCGTCTTGTTCTTCTCGACCTTGTCCTGCCGGCCCTTGCGGACCAACTGCTGGATCGTAGGCACTACTTCTCCGGTTTCTGTGTGCCGTTCGTGAAACTAACCTGGAACGTCACCGACCCACGCGGTCGGGTGTGTCGAAGCTGCGGGGCTCCTCCGCTGAGCGGAGAGGGCGCAGATTGCGGTGGCCGTACGGAGGGCTCGTATGCGGTTGAGGACACGCACAAGAGCCCAGGCACACCCCAGGCACAAGGTCTGAGCGTACCTATCGCACGGAGCTGGGTCAAAACAAATGCCCACGCGGCCGGACCCCCCGCGGAACCGCCCGCACATCCCCGTTCGGGTCCCCCGGGGCGGGGCGGCCATGGGGCTGTGCGGTGGAAGGCGGGGCGGGCCCGCGACTACCCGCCCTGCGGCAGGAGCGCCGGAATCCGGCGGGCCGGGCCGCCCCGGGGCCGGAGAGCGGGCCGCTCGCGCTCCCGCGGACCGGGGCCGCGGCAGGACGGGCGGCTACGCGGGGCGGAGCCCCGCCGGGGGCGGGCTACGGCCCGGGGCGGCCCAGGTCGTCGGCGGGCGGGCCGCCGGGCGGCGGGGTGTCGCCCCGCGGCGTCCTGCGGCCACCCCCGCCGAGCCGGGGGATCGTGGGCACCTTCGACTTCCGGCTCTTGGTCATGAAGCCGGGCCTCGGCCGGGGCTCCCCCGGTTCGTCCGGATACCCCGTGCCCTCGTCGCGGCCGGTGGCGGGCGCTTCCGCCTCGCCGCCGTCCCGGTCCGCCGTACCGCCGCCGGTCCGGCGGGCCCGGCGCGACCTCCCCCGGGGCGACTCCCGCTCCGCGCCACCGACCTCCGCCGCGTCCCCGCTGCCGGGGCCCGGGCCCGGCGCGTCCCGGGCGTCCTGCGGGAAGGGGATGACGGCGGCCTGTCCCGGGGTGCGGTCGACGAGCCTCAGCGGCCTGGCCGCGGCCAGCGCCTCCGCCAGCGCGGGGCCGTACTCGGCGGCGGCGTCCCGCCAGCCCGTCGCGTACGCCTCGATCTCCCGGCGGTCGAGTTCCTCGCGCAGCAGTACGGCGATGTCGTCCGGGGAGTGGGCCTCCAGGAGGCGTCCCACTAAGGCGAGCAGTTCGGGGAGGTCACCACCGGACGGGGTGCCCGGGAGCCGGGAGGAGGGCGGTGCCGACGGTGCGGTCGCCGCCACCCGCCGGTCCGACCGCTCGCGCTCGGACATGCCTGCCCCCACCCCCGTCGTTCACTGACCGCCCGCTCGTGTGCCCGTACGACGAGAACGCCCCGCGCGACGCCCCTGTGCCCGGCCCGCGTCACTCAAGCGTCCGGCCTGCGTAAATGCAGGGGAACAGGTGGTGACAGTTTACTGACGGCCGGTTTTCGGGGATCGGGGAAGCCCCTGAATCCCGTGTCCGCGGCCGGATCGCCCGGCGCGGGAACCGCCGGATCCGGCAAGGCCCGGGGCCTCCTCGGAGCACCGCCCGGTTCTCCGGCCCCGCCGGGTCCCGGTTGTCCGGCTGCTCCGGAGAGCCTCCGGGGGCTGCTGCGGGGCCGCCCGGTGCCGGGAGAAGGCGGTGCTGGTGGAGGCGGTGCTGATCGGCCCCCGGGGCCGGGCGCCGCCGGGCCGGGCGGGCGGCGGCCCGCACGGTGCCTGCCGGGGGCCGGTGGATGACGCGTTCCCGTACCGCCGGGTGCGCTACGGATGCTTCGAGTGCGGGCGGGCCCGCCGACCCGTGCCGGGCGGCTGCAGCGCCGGACACCGGACGCCCCGAGCAGGTACGGGCCCGCCGGGCCGGAGCACGGCACCGGCGGCCGGGGCGGGCCGTGACAGGCCGCACGGCCTGTCGGCCCGGGAGGCGCCCGCCGCGTCAGCGGGCCGCCGCGCTCATCACCGGCACCCGTCACGGCGGGCGGTACGGCCGGGCGGTGGGGCCCCGGGACACCGGTCCGCAGCGGCGGGCAGCCCCGGGCGGGTGCCGTCACGGCGAGTGCGCCCCGGCCCCGCTCGCAGCCCCGCGCCCTGAGGCGAGCGCGGCGCGGTGTTCAGTCCTTGGCCATCGGGGCGCGGCGCCGGGCCGGTTCCGGCGGCAGGAACTGGCCCGCCACCCGGATGAACATCTCGCGCTGGTCGGCGGGCACACCGAGCCCCGCGGCCGCCTCCTCCAGCGTCAGCCGACGCTCTCCCAGCACCGGTGCGGCACCGGCCTCCGGGGTCTGCGGAAGCGGCAGCTCGTCCTCGGTGAGCCGGCCGGAGCGGATCAGCATGTCCCGTACCGGCACGTCGAGGACGTGCGCGAGCCGCCGGGTGGTCTCCAGGTCCGGCATGGACTGCCGCTGGAGCAGCCGGGTGATGGCCGCGCGGTGCACCCCGGCCTCGTCGGCCAGCCGCGACTTCCCGCCGCCGCGCGGGCTGTCGATGTCGTATCCACGGCGGCGGATGAGGTCTTCGATCCAGGTGGCGAACGGTTCCAGGCCACTGGTTGTCATATTCGGGTCGCCTCCCTCCGAAGCGACCCTCAGACTATCGCGCTTGCGCGCAAGGAATTACGTGATTGCGCACTCCCACTGCCCCGTGTCGCCGGGCGCGTCCGGCATCTGACGCCGAAGTTAGTTGCGGGCGCACTCGCAACATGCCATCGTGCGGGGTCGCAACACTCCCGCCGCACGCCAGGAGGCGCCGCATGCCCGTGCCCGAATCATCCGCCTCGCCGCGCTGGCGCACCGCGGCCGCCTGCGCCGGACTGCCGCCGCAGATCATCTTCGCGCGTCGGGAGTCAGAGGCTCGACCTGCGCTGCAAGCCTGTCAGCGCTGCCCGGTGGCCCGCCGGTGCGAGGAGTCGGTAGCCCCGGCCGAGAGCTTCTTCGACGGCGTCAGCGGCGGGCGCCTGTGGCGTAACGGACGACTGGTCCGGCTGCGCGGCCATTATGTTGCGCCATCGCACGCTAACGCGGGAAGCGACCCCTCCGAGAGGCTCATCTGGTCGGCATGAAGCGCCCATTCACTTCTTCTTACCCAGACGTACTCGAAGTCAACGCATCCGCGGCACCCCTCGCCCGCCGAAGCGGTAGGCGCCATCGCACGGCCCCGGGCTCGAACCGGACCCCCACGAGCAGGAGGCACTGTTGAACACGGCCACGCAGGACGCAGCCGTCTGGATCGAGACGCTCCACCGCCGGTTCCCCGAGCTGCTGACGGAGTTGGCCCCCGGCCGGCGGCCCCCCGCCGCGATCGGCGCCGGACGCCCGGCGCCCGGCCAGCCGTCCGTCCCCCTGCGCCTGCATGTCTCGGACGCCGTCCGTGACATCACCGACGGCGTCGTCGAACTGGACGAGGCGGTGCACGACCGGCTCCGGCTCGGCCGCCCCCGGCACGCCCGGGTCCCGCAGCGACTGGCCAGGATCGCCTCACTGCTGGGCGAGGTCGACGCGCACCCCGATCTCGCGGAGCACATCCGCGACGAGGCGCGGCGGATGACCGGCCGGTGCGGCAGGGCACTCGGCGATCCGGAGCCGGTGGTACGGGTCGGCGGACACTGCCCCTGGTGCGACTCGGTGTCGCTGCGGGCCTTCCCGGACCGGCGCGCGGTGCTCTGTGTGAACCCGGGCTGTCGCTGCGGGTCGGGCGACTGCCCCTGCGGTACGGATCCGGCGCACCGCCACAGCTGGCACGAGGCGGCCGGCGGCACCCCGCCCGGGGCCTCTCCCGGGACGGACTGGCGGGCGGTCTCCGCGGCGATGGACGCGGCGGCGGAAGGCGCCCGCCGATGACCGCGATACAGGCCGGGGGGCCGGTGGCCCGCCGCGCCCCGGGGCCGCTGATCACCGGCGCGCTGGCCGCCGCGGAGGCCGGGGTCGTTCCGGCGACCATCCGCAAGTGGGTCCAGCTCGGCCATCTGGCCCCGGCCGGACGCCGGGGCCGCGCCGGGCTCTACCGGCTGGAGGACGTCTTCGCGGCGGAACGCGCCACCAGACGCCGCTGACCGCCGCAGCCGCGCGGGGCCGGCCCCACCAGGCGGCACCCCCGAGAGCTCCGGTCCCGGCGGCCGTACCCCGGAGCCGTACCCCCGCCCGCAGACCAGAGGCGGCCACCCCGCACCACGGGGTGGCCGCCTTTTTGGTGCGCGCCCGCACGTTTTGGTTGCGCGCTCGCGCGCAGTCGATCACAATAGGTGCAGCGGCGGAGCTGTGCCCGCATCCCTCCCTCCGGATGCCCCTCCCGGGCCCGGCTCCGCCGCTGTTCCATGCCGGTTCCCGCCGGGCAGGCCGCCGGGACGGCCGTACGCACACACCGGACGCCGCGGCACGGCCGCCGTCCGTGCACCGTGCGCACCCGCTCGTACGAAGAGGAGTGAATCCGTCATGAGCACACCCGTCCCGAGCACCTTCCCCGATATCGAGGCCATCGTCGTGGACCTGCTGCGCAACCGGCCCGAACTGGGCGGCGCGGTGGTCGACGAGACCCCGCCCGCCGGGTTCAACGGCACCCAGCGAGCCGTGATCGTCTCCCGCCGGGGCGGTGCCTGGGTCGAGGACCTCCATGTCGACCAGCCACTGATCGAACTGGAGGTCTACGGGCCGGACAAGACGTCCGCGCATGTCCTGACCAACGCGGCCCGCGCCGTACTGCTCCGCTCCCGCGGACTCGCCGTCGGCACCTCGCTCATCACCGATGTCGCCGAAGCCGACGGTCCGCGGTGGCAGCCGGACTTCGTGTACGCGGGAGCCAACCGCTACCAGTGCGTACTCCGGATGACCGTACGCACCAACTGACCCGCCCCTCCCCCCCACCCACAGACCAGGCCTCGCCCCCTCCGGGCGGGGCCTGTGCCGTATCCGCGGCACCCCGCCCGGACCGTCCCCGGTCCGGGCACCCATCACACCCAAGGAGTGTTCATGGCAGGCAACTCGTCCGAGATCCGCGTCGCGGGCACCGGCCGCGTCCTCGTCGGCGCGGTCGGCGCGACGGCGCCCACCACCTTCTCCGCCAACCCCGCGGCCGACTGGAGCGCCGCCTGGACGGACCTCGGTTACACCACGACCGACGGCGTCACCTTCGCCAAGAAGGACAAGTTGGACCCGGTGGAGACCTGGCAGGCCATCAGCCCGGCCCGCTTCGTCTACTCGGACCGCGATCTCACCCTGAAGTTCGCGATGCTCCAGTTCAACGAGAACACCCTGCCGTTCTTCATCGGCGGCTCGAAGGGCGACGTCAAGACAGTCGGCGCCCCCAACTCCGGCGTCTACAGCCTGGACATTCCGGACGGTCCGACGTTCGACGAGCGGGCCCTCGGCCTGGAGTTCACCGACGGCAAGGACATCACCTACCGGTTCGTCATCCCCCGCGGCCAGGTGACGGCCGCCGACGACGTGAAGCTGGCCCGCAAGTCGGCCGCGTCGCTCGGGGTCACCTTCACCGCGCTCTCCCAGGGCGCGACCGCCCCGCTGGCCACCTTCTTCATGAAGGACCCGGCGTACGCGTCGCCGCCCGTCACCCCGTAACACCCCGGCACCGGGCGGGGACGGCCTTCCGCGGGCCGTCCCCGCCCGCTCCCTCACCACCACACCCACCCTTCGCAGGAGGAACCCATGGCCAACTTCGACGTCAACGCCGCCCGCGCCCAGCGCCAGGAGGCGGCCGGCCGCACCTGGTCCTTCGGGATCGACGGCGAGACCTTCGACCTGCCCACCGAGCTGACCCGGGCCACCGCCAAGGCGATGCAGAAGCTGGACGACAACGACGTCGACGGCCTGCTGGCGCTGCTGATGGGCAAGGAGCAGTTCGCCCGGTTCGCGAAGCACGAGATCACCCTCCAGGACATCGCCGCGGTCCTGAACGCCTACGGCAAGGAGACCGGGCTCGGCCTGGGGGAAGACTGAGCCTCGTCGAGTTCGTCGAAGAACACGCCGAGGCACTCGAAGCCGACCTGCTGCGGTACTACCACCTGGACCTGCTCGACTGGCACCGCGGTGACCTCTCCTCGCGCCGGCTGCTGGCACTGGTCAAGCATCTGCCGCGGGACAGCGCGGTCAGCCGGGAGGTCAACGGCGAGTCGGCGGACTGGTCCATGACCGACTACCTGCTGGCGGCGGCGGTGGACCATCTGGCGATCGCCAACTGGATGTACACCTGCGTCAACTCGGACGAGCCGCCGGATCAGCCGGAACCGGTGCCCAGGCCGCAACTCCCCCCGGACAGCGCCGAGGACTCCCTGGACTCCCCGGCTCCGGGGGCGCCCTCACAGCCGACAGCCTCCGCGGCGCCACCCGGCCCCGCCGAGCTGGCGCGCTTCTTCGGCTGACCCACGGGAGCCGTCATGACAAACGACAACACATCCGCGGCACAACAGATACGGGAGATCCGGCAGGCGCTGGAGGGCAAGGCCGACACCGCGTCCCTCATTTCGGTTCTGCATATCTCCGACGTCCGTCCGGAGGCCCTGGGCTTCAAGAACAAGGACGAGCTGGCCACCAAGAAGTACGTCGACGATGCGACCGCGGACAAGTTCGGGACCAAGCCGATGTGGTTCAAGGAGTGGGAATTCCTCTTCTGGCCCATGCTCGGCGCCATGTTCCTCAAGATCGACCTGGCGCTCCTCGACCTCACCGCCCAGGTCAACAACCACATCAAGCGCCCCCTCTACGAAAGGGTGCTCACCCCTATCGCACGCAGGCGGGGTGCCAGAATCCGGGCCCGCAATCCCGGGCCGGCCGGCCGGGAGGCGGTCCAGAACGCCAGATTCGCGCTCGGCCCCAACCAGACCTATCGAACCGTCATGGACCGGGCCGAAAGAGAGCTCGTCAACATCAGAACGCGCCTCAACCGGCTGGAGAGCCTGAACACCGACAAGCGGCTGAACAAGCTGGAGGACAAACTGGCCCGTGGTGCCGGGGCGGCGCGACGAACCGGTGGCCAGCTCGCCGCCGGGCAACAGGGGCCGGTCGCCCCGCCTTCTCTCGACAGTCTCCAGCGGCAGGTCACCGCCCTGACCCGGGCGCTGGCTCCTTGAGCCGTGTCGCGCGACCCATATCACCGCAGAGGAGACCTCTATGTCTCTGGTCAAAGCGCTGAACAGCGCCAACAGTTCGCTCAAGGACTTCAAGACGAAGTCCGACGACGCCAACCGCGCCGCCGGAAACCTCAAGAACGGCGCACAGAACAGCGAAGGCGGGGTCAAGAAGCTCCGGGACGCGGCCAGACAGGCCGCTTCGCAGCTCAAGACCCTCAAGGACCGGGCCGACAGCGCCGAGAAGTCCGTCGGCAACGCCGGCAAGGCCGGTCAGACCGGCGGCACCAACATCGGCAAGTTCAAGGGCGGGGCCGACAACGCCAAAAAGGGCATGGACGGGCTCAACACGTCCATGAAGGGCAATGTCTTCACCCGGCTTCTCGACCTCTTCATGCCGCTCATCGAGAAGGTCGTCCAGATGGCGACCGAGTCGGAGGGCATGCGGAAAATCCTCAAGAAGGCCTTCGACGCCGTCAAGAAGGTCGTCGAGGACGTCTGGAAAAAAGTCGGCCCGATCATCAAGGACTTCGGCAAACGCGTCAAGGACACGTTCGACAAGGCCCGGGACAAGGTCTCGGACATCGTCGGAAAAATCAAGAAGTTCGTCAAGGACGGCTTCGAGAGCGTCAAGAAGCGTATCGAGGACCCCCTCAAGAAGGCCCGGGACAACGTCAAGGAGATCTGGGGCAAGATCAGGGGCCATATCAAGCCCGTGACCGATTTTATCGACAAGATCCCGAAGGTCTTCCAGCATGTCAAGGACGAGCTGGGAAAGAAGTGGGGCGGCCTGAAGAAGACCGCGAGCGATACCTTCGGCAAGATCAAAGACGCTGTCAAAGGCCCGATCAACGATGTCATCGGCATCATCAACCGGGCCATCGACAAGGTCAACTCGTTCGACTTCAAGGTCCCCGACTGGGTCCCCGGCATCGGCGGGAAGTCGATTCCGGACATCCCCAGGATCCCCAGGCTCGCCGAGGGCGGAGTCGTGGCGCCCCGGGCCGGCGGCGTACCGGCGATCATCGCCGAGGCCGGTGAGGCCGAGGCCGTACTGCCGCTGTCCAAGCTGAACCGGCTGCTGCGGCGCACCGCGCTGACCGCCCGCGCCCAGGGAGACACCGGGCCCGGGTTCCATATCGAGCACTACCACGCGGCGCCCGCCGGCGATCCCCGGTCGACGGCCAAGGCCCTGATGTTCCTGGCGAAGGCCCGAGGATGAGCGCGATCGCCGCCTCCCGCGGCGGCCATCCCCTCGCCGGGGTGAGCACGCCGATGAACACCCTGCGGAACTGGCACAGCCAGTCCACCGGCGCCGTCCGGACCGCGGTCCAGCGCATCGGCGGGATCGGCAGCGCGGCCGACAAGGTGCGGAACGCGGCCCGGGAAACCGGATCGGCGGTGGCCGGCCTCAAGTCCCGGGCAACTCCGTCCACCGCACCGGTCAGGGCCGTCGGCCGGAACTCCGGTATCGCCGCCGAGAAGCTCAGGGCCGTCCGGGAACGGTCCCGGTCGTCCGGCCGGGCGGCGAAGAGCCTGGCCGACGGCGGGGGCGGCTTCAGCAGGATCGTCGGACCGCTCGGCACGGTCATGGGCATCATGTCCCCGCTGCTCACCGGGCTCGGGATCGGGCTGACCGCGGGTGCCGTCGCCATGGCCGCGATCAGCGTCGGCATGCAGTCCAATCCGTTCGGCGCGGCCGCCGTCGCCGCCGTCGTCCTCATCGACATCATCATCGACTTCGCCCTCAACTCGGAGCAGGGACAGCGCCTTGTCAAGAAGGGCTTCGACAAGCTCCAAGAGGGCTTCGAGTGGGTCAGGAAGAATGTGTTCCCGCTCGTCTCGAAGGCCCGCGCCGCCGTCGCCGACGGAATCGACTTCGTCCGCAGGCGGATCGTGGACCCCATCGGCTCCATCGGGAGGGATGTCAAGGACGCCTTCAACAACGCCCGCGAGGGCATCCGGAAGGCGACCAGCGGCCTCGGCAAGCTCTTCAAGGACCCCTGGGACGGCATCAAGGCCGTTGTCGAGCCGGTCCGCGCATGGCTGGACGACAAGCTGCCGCCGGTGTTCGACGAGGTGAAGGACGCCACGGCCGACACCCTGCGGAGCATGGCCGACTCGGTCCGCAGGGGCCTGGGGTTCTTCGGCGGAATCCTCCAGGCACCGGCCAGGTTCGCCGAATGGCTGATCGACGCCTGGGAGAACATCGACTTCAAGAAGCTTTTCGACCCCAAGGCCATCGGCAAGAAGATCACCAGCTTTCTCGCCGAAGGCGGCCTGGTCAGCCCGCCGCACGGCGCCCTCCCGGGCTCCATCACCCCGCTCGGCGACGTCGCCGGGCTGCGGGCCGCGGAACCGGACGGCCGGGATGCGCGGGGCGTACGGCGGCCCTGCCGGGTGGAGAGCTTCCACGAACCTGTCGGCGCCGGTGCGTACGAGATCGCCGACGAGCTGCTGTTCCTCGCCCGCGCCGCGTAGACCCCGCATCCCGCCCGGGGATACGCCCCGGGCCGGCGCGACGCCAGGCCCCGTCCCGTACCGCGCGACCACCGGCCCGGCCCGTACCGCGCGGCACCGGCCGCCGTCCCGCACACCGGCCGCCGTCCCGCACACGGCCGCGCACTGCCGCGCACCCACCGACTCCGCACCGGAGGTGACGGCCCCATGGCCACACCCGCCCCACCCCTCAACCCCGACACCGGCACCGGCTCCGCACCCGCCTCACTGATCAGCCTCGACGGGCAGGTCCAGTGGGGCGAACTGCTGCTCGGCCCCGGCACCCCGTACGAGATCGACCGCCAGGGACTGACCGGCTGGGAGGACCTACCGGAGGCCGACACCACCGACGCCGACCGCCCCACCACCCACGGCTCCTGGCCCGGCACCCAGTACGCCCGCCCCCGCCGGATCGGCGGCCAGATCTGGCTGCTGCCCGCGCCCGGCAGCGACCCGGCCGACACCCTCCGCACGCTGCGCCGCGCCTTCGGGCTCCGGCACACCGAGCAGTGGCTGGCGGTACGGGTCCACGGCGAGACCCTGGCCGTGCGGGCCCGGATCAGCCAGCGCGTCCTGCCCGCCGACCGCGGTCTGCTCGCCCAGGGCGTCGGCCGGGTCACCGTGCAGTGGGTGGCCACCGACCCCCGCCGCTACACCGTCGAGGCCCGTTCCCTGACCACCGGGGCACCCCAGCCGGCCACCGGTCTGAACTGGCCCCTGAGCTGGCCGCTCGACTGGGGCGCCGCATCCGTCACCGGCGATCTCACGGTCGTCAACGACGGCAGCGCGCCCAGTCACCCGGTCCTCACCCTCCGCGGCCCCTGCTCCAACCCCGTGATCACCAACCGGCTGACCGGACGCACCCTGCGCTACCTCGTCGACCTGGGCGAGGACGACGTCCTCACCGTCGACACCTCCAGCGGCGCGGTGACGCTCAACGAGACCGCGTCCCGGCGCCACACCGCCGCGCCCGACAGCAGCCCCGAGGAGCTGTTCACGCTGGAGCCCGGTGTCAACGAGGTCACCTACCGGCCGCGTTCGTCGACACCCGCCGCCACCCTCGCCGTCCGCTGGCGCAGCGCCGAATGGTGACCCCCGCGGCACGCCGCACCGACCACCACGACCTCCAGAGGAGTACCCGATGACCATCCGCACCGTATGGCACGCCCCCACCGGACAGACACAGGAGGACACCCGGCTGGCCACGTCCGCCCTGCTGACCCCCACCGGACAGCTCTCCTCCCGTGGCGGAGTCGTCCCCGGCGGCCTCGAACTCGAAGGGGTCAATGCCCTCCAGTGCCGGATCATGCCGGGCCGGGCCGTCATCCAGACCTCGGCCCGGCAGGGCTCCTACCTGGTCGCCGTGGTGGAACCGGAGATCGTCACCCTGGCCCCGGGCAGCCCGGACGGTATGCGCAAGGACCGTATCGTCCTGGTCGTCGAGGACGCCCCCTACGACGCCTCGGGTGCCACCCGTGGCGTGATCAAGGTGGTGCAGGGCCCGACGGCCGTCACCGGACCGCAGGAGCCGGAGACCCCGCCGAACGCCCTGCCGCTCTTCACCGTCACGGTCGACCGGAACGCGGCGTCGGTCAACTGGGGAACGGCCGTCGAGAACCGCCGCTACCCGACCGCTGCGCTCGGCGGCATCGTGCCCACCGGCGGCTTCAACGGGCTGTACAAGGGCCAGTACCGCGACAACGGCGACCGGCTGGAACGGTGGACCGGAGGCACCAACGGCACCTGGCAGCCCTACCCCCTGCCGCCGGTCTGGCGCTCGTGGACCCCGGCATGGACCGCGGCGACCGGCACCAACCCCTCGTACGGCAACGCCGTCGTGGACTGCCGGTACGTACAGGACGGCCCGACCGTCCACTTCAACTTCCGGGTGGTCTTCGGCACCACCACCAACTTCCGCACCGGCAACCCGAACTGGCGCTTCAGCCTCCCGGTTCCCGCGGCCAGGGCCACCCACAGTGCCGGCTTCGTCGAACTGCACCAGGCCGAGGACCAGCTGCCGACCGTGTCCGACCGTGCCGTCGGGCGGATCCGGCTCACCAGCACCAGCTACTTCGAGATCGAGCTGAGCTCGGGCAAGCTGCGCGGCGGCAACACCGGATCCGTCGGCATCGTCGACGCCGCGTACCCCTTCAGCTGGAAGGTCAACGACTACATCGTCGGCAGCGGCACCTACGAAGCGGTGGCCCCCGCGTGACCGCCGTCAGCCCCTACCGGGTGCTGTTCTGCGATCTGCGGACCGACCGCGTCCTCGACTCCCTCCCGCTGCGGGACGTCCAGGTCGACGACTACATCGGCCGTACGGGCTCCCTCACCGGCACGCTCCCCGTCCCCGACGCCGCGACAGCGGCCCGCGCCCGCGCCCTCCAGGAGGGCCGGACCGCGGTCTATCTGGAGCGCGGCGGGGACCTGTGGTGGGGCGGGATCCTCTGGACCACGACCCTCACCTCGGACGACAAGGGGTCGATGTCCCTCACCATCCAGGCCGCGACCTTCGATTCGTACGCCGCCCGGCGGAGGATCCGGCGCGACTTCGTCTCCGTCGGCGAGCAGGACGAACTCGCCTTCGCCCGGGACCTGTGGAACTACATGCAGGAGTCCGAGGGCGGTGACATCGGCGTCGTCGTGGGCGAGGAGAGGTCCGGGGAGATGCTGGAGGTCTCCTGGCGCTCCACCGACGAGACCGTCGTCGACGACGCGCTGCGGGAGATCGCCGACGCCGAGAACGGCTTCGAGCACTACATCGAGGTCAGCCGGGACCCCGTCACCGGCATGCGGACCAAGCGGCTCCGGCTGGGCAGCCCCCGGCTGGAGCACGGCGGCGAGGACCTCGTTCTCGACCGTCCCGGATCGGTCCTCGGCTACTCCTTCCCCCGGGACGCCACCCGCGGCGGCACCCATGCCCGGGTGCGGGGCGGCACCATCGAGCGGAACCCGAACGTGGAGGCCCGTCAGATCGTCTCGCCGGTTCTCGTCGCCCGGGACCTGATCGCCGAGGGCTGGCCGCAGATCGACCTCAGTGCCGATCTTCCGCAGGTCATCTGGCCCGGCCGGCTGTTGAGACACGCCCGGTATCTGCTCCAGAGGGCCGCCGGCACCGTCGTCGTCCCCGAGGTCACCGTCCGGCTCGACGAGCGCATCCCCCTGCCGCCGCAGCTGCTCGGCCGGTTCGTCCGGCTGCGGATCACCGACGAATGGCACCCGGAGGGATTCGAGGGCCGCTACCGCGTGGTCGGAATCAAGATCACCCCGCCCCAGCGCGGCCGTCCGGAGACCGCCGAACTCTTTCTGGAGCGCCGCTGATGCCCATGCTCCCCGAAGACCTCGTCGACCTGATCCACGATCTGCGGCGCCGGCTGGACCGGGTGTCGCTGGCCGCCGGGACCCGGCCCGCGCTCACCGCGGCCACCGGTCCGGCGGCGGCCGCCGCCGGCACCTCCGGCGGTGCCCCGGCCCTCCCGGACACCCCGATCCCGCTCCACCCGGCCCCGGCCCCCGTCACCTCGGCCGGGTGGACCCGGGTCCTCCAGAGCAGCGTCCACCTCCCGTACCCGCGGATCGCCGTCGGGCTCCGGGTGGAGGCCGGTCCCGGCACCACCGTGGAGGCCCTGGTCCGGGTCCTGGCGGCCGACGGGACGACCGTCTCGTCGAGTCCGGTCGTCACCGCCGCCGGGGCCGCCGTCACCCAGGAGGTGATCTTCGTGCCCGGCGGGGCCACGGAGGCCCGGAGCACCCTGTGCGTCGAGGGGCGGGTCACCGCGGGCGGCGCGGGGGCGGCCGTGGGCGTGCTCTACGCGGAGGGCCTCCCGTCATGACCGGCGTCCCCGCGAACCCGGCGGGCCCGCCCGACCCCGCACCCACCCGCACCGTACGCAAGGAGACCCCATGGCCACCCCGCTGACCGCGGACCGCCTGGTCGCCGCCCTGCGCGCCGAGGGCCTCGCGGTCGTCGAGCGGCCGGGCTGGCGCACCAACCACCGCAACCACGCGGGTGCCTGGGGCCCGGTGTACGGAGTGATGGTCCACCACACCGTCTCCTCCGGCACCGAGGCCTCGGTCGACCTGTGCTTCCGGGGGCACTCCACCCTGCCCGGCCCGCTCTGCCATGCCGTGATCGCCAAGGACGGCAGCGTCCATCTGGTCGGCAACGGCCGCGCCAACCACGCCGGCGGCGGCGACCCCGACGTACGGAAAGCCGTGGCGGACGAGAGCTACGGCACCCGCCCGCCGGCCACCAACGAGCACCAGGGCAGCGCGGGCGCCGTGGACGGCAACGTTCACTTCTACGGCTTCGAGTGCGTCAACCGCGGCGACGGCAAGGACCCCTGGCCCGCCGCCCAGCTCGACGCGGTCGAACGGGCCTCGGCCGCCCTCTGCCGGGCCCACGGCTGGACGGCGAAGAGCGTGATCGGGCATCTGGAGTGGTCGGACCGGAAGATCGACCCCCGCGGCTTCACCATGCCGGAACTGCGCACCCGGATCGCCCGCCGCCTGGCGTCCAAGCCCACCGGGCCCGCGAAACCCGGCGGTCCCGCGAAGCCTCCGGCACCCGGCGGCCCCCGCCACCACCCGTTCCCCGGTACGGCCTTCTTCAAGGCCGCCCCCAGCTCCCCCGTGATCACCGCCATGGGCCGGCGGCTGGTGGCAGAGGGCTGCGGGGAGTACGCCGTCGGGCCCGGACCCCGCTGGAGCGAGGCGGACCGCCGCTCGTACGCCCGCTGGCAACGGAAGCTCGGATTCCGGGGTGCCGACGCCGACGGCTGGCCCGGCCCCGCCTCCTGGAACTCCCTGAAGGTCCCCCGCACCCCGTGAGCCGTACCCCGCGGAGGGCCGTCGGCCCGGACCGGCGACCGGTCCGGCGACCGGACCGCCGAACTGCCGGGCGGACGGCCCTCCGCTGCCGGTACGGCCCGCCACTCCGGCCACTCCATGGCCCCGCACCTCAAGGAGGCGGCATGTCCGAAGCCAACCGGCGGACCGTCCGTACGGTCCTCCAGACCGCGGCCGGTATCGCCGTGGCCCTGCCCGCGGTCGTCGATGCGTCCGGGCTGCCCGCCACCCTGCCCTGGGTGGCGGCCGCCCTGGCCGTCTCGGGCGCGCTGACCAGGATCATGGCGCTCGAATCCGTAGAACGGCTGCTGCCGGCCGGGCTCCGCGGCCACCGCTCCCGGACCGCTCCGGAAGGCGCCGCCGATGGCCGGAACTGACCCCCGGATCCCGCCCGGCGCCGGGCTCGGCGTCGCGGTGGAGCTGGAACGGCTCCGCGGCACCCTGGAAGCCGGTTTCGCCCGGGTCGACGGCTCCCTCGCCCTGCTGGTCCAGCGCAGCGACCAGACCGACAAACAACTGGCCGACATGGAGTCCCGGCTGGACTCCCTGGAGCGCGCCCGCTGGCCCCTCGCCAGTCTCGCCGCGCTCACGGCGACCGGCGGTCTGGCCCTGACCCTCTGGCAGCTCGCCGGTCGCTGACCGGCACGGTTCTCACCACGACGCTGCGGTCCTGGTGAGAGGGATACCCCCCGGACAGCCCGAAGGGCGGTCACCCCGCACGGGGTGACCGCCCTTCGTCTCGTTCATCGCGCGGCGGCCCGGCCCGGGCCGCCGCCACGCCTCACTGGTTGTACGGACCGTAGTCGTAGTCCTCCAGCGGAACGGCCTGGCCGGAGCCGGTGCCGAACGGCGAGTAGTCGATGTCGTCGTAGCCGACGGCCGAGTACATCGCGGCCTTGGCCTCCTCGGTCGGCTCGACCCGGATGTTGCGGTAGCGGGCGAGGCCCGTACCGGCCGGGATGAGCTTACCGATGATGACGTTCTCCTTGAGGCCGATCAGGGAGTCCGACTTGGCGTTGATCGCCGCGTCGGTGAGCACCCGGGTCGTCTCCTGGAAGGACGCCGCCGACAGCCACGACTCGGTGGCGAGCGAGGCCTTGGTGATACCCATGAGCTGCGGACGGCCGGAGGCGGGGTGACCGCCCTCGGTGACCACACGGCGGTTCTCGGTCTCGAACTTCGACCGCTCCACCAGCTCGCCGGGCAGCAGCTCCGCGTCGCCGGACTCGATGATCGTCACCCGGCGCAGCATCTGCCGGATGATGATCTCGATGTGCTTGTCGTGGATCGACACGCCCTGCGAGTTGTAGACCTTCTGGACCTCGCCGACCAGGTGGACCTGGACGGCCCGCTGGCCGAGGATCCGCAGCACGTCGTGCGGGTTGGTCGCACCGAAGGTCAGCGGCTGGCCGACCTCGACGTGGTCGCCCTCGTGCACCAGGACCTTGGCACGCTTCGAGATCGGGAAGGCCGTCTCGTCGCTGCCGTCGTCCGGGGTGACGACGAGCTTCTTGGTCTTCTCGGTCTCCTCGATCCGGACGCGGCCGGCCGCCTCCGAGATCGGGGCGACACCCTTGGGCGTACGGGCCTCGAAGAGCTCGACGACTCGCGGCAGACCCTGCGTGATGTCGTCACCGGCCACACCACCGGTGTGGAAGGTACGCATCGTGAGCTGGGTACCGGGCTCACCGATGGACTGGGCGGCGATGATGCCGACCGCCTCACCGATGTCGACCAGCTTGCCGGTGGCCAGCGAACGGCCGTAGCAGAAGGCACAGGTGCCGACCGCGGACTCACAGGTCAGGACCGAGCGGGTCTTGACCTCCTCGACGCCCGCGCCGACCAGCGCGTCGATGAGCACATCGCCCAGGTCGACATTGGCGGGCGCGATGACCCGGCCGTCGACGACGACGTCCTCGGCGAGCATCCGGGCGTAGACAGACGTCTCGACGTTCTCGGCCTTGCGCAGCACACCGTCGGCGCCGCGCTCGGCGATCCGCAGCTTCAGACCGCGCTCGGTGCCACAGTCCTCCTCGCGGATGATCACGTCCTGCGAGACGTCCACCAGACGACGGGTCAGGTAACCCGAGTCGGCGGTACGCAGGGCGGTGTCGGCGAGACCCTTACGGGCACCGTGCGTGGAGATGAAGTACTCCAGCACGGACAGGCCCTCACGGAACGACGCCTTGATGGGACGCGGAATCGTCTCGTTCTTGGCGTTGGACACCAGACCACGCATACCGGCGATCTGACGCATCTGCATCATGTTTCCACGAGCACCCGAGTCCACCATCATGAAGATGGGGTTGGTCTTCGGGAAGTTCGCGTTCATCGCGTCGGCGACCTCGTTGGTCGCGCGGGTCCAGTTGTCGATGAGCTCGTTCGTGCGCTCCTGCTTGGTGATCAGGCCGCGCTCGTACTGCTTCTGGATCCGCTCGTCCTTGGCCTCGTACGAGGCGACGATGCCCTTCTTCGCCTCCGGGACCACGATGTCCGAAACGGCGACGGTGACGCCGGAACGGGTGGCCCAGAAGAAGCCCGCCGCCTTCAGGTTGTCGAGCGTCGCCGCCACGATGACCTTGGGGTAGCGCTCGGCGAGGTCGTTGACGATCTCGGAGAGCTGCTTCTTGCCGACGGAGTAGTCGACGAAGGGGTAGTCCTCGGGGAGCAGCTCGTTGAAGAGCGCCCGGCCGAGGGTCGTCTTCAGCCGGAAGCTGTCGCCCTGCTGCCACGAGGTGCCGTAGCCCTCGCTGTCGTCGTCGGCCGGAGGCGTCCAGCCGCGCGGCGGGATGGTGCCCACCGGGAAGCGGATGTCGACCTTGGCCTGGAGGGACAGCTCACGGGCGTCGAACGCCATGATCGCCTCGGCGGTCGAGCCGAAGGAACGGCCCTCGCCGCGGACCTCCCGCTCCTCCTCGTCCGTGGTGAGGAAGAAGAGGCCGAGCACCATGTCCTGGGTGGGCATGGTGACGGGACGGCCGTCGGCCGGCTTGAGGATGTTGTTCGAGGACAGCATCAGGATGCGGGCCTCGGCCTGGGCCTCCGCCGACAGCGGCAGGTGGACGGCCATCTGGTCACCGTCGAAGTCCGCGTTGAACGCGGTGCAGACGAGCGGGTGGATCTGGATGGCCTTGCCCTCGACCAGCTGCGGCTCGAAGGCCTGGATGCCCAGACGGTGCAGCGTGGGCGCACGGTTCAGCAGCACCGGGTGCTCGGCGATGACCTCTTCGAGGACGTCGTACACGACGGTGCGGCCGCGCTCGACCATGCGCTTGGCCGACTTGATGTTCTGCGCGTGGTTCAGGTCGACCAGGCGCTTCATCACGAACGGCTTGAAGAGCTCCAGCGCCATGGCCTTCGGCAGACCGCACTGGTGCAGCTTGAGCTGGGGGCCGACGACGATCACGGAACGCGCGGAGTAGTCCACGCGCTTGCCGAGGAGGTTCTGACGGAAACGGCCCTGCTTGCCCTTGAGCATGTCGCTCAGGGACTTCAGCGGACGGTTGCCGGGGCCCGTCACCGGGCGGCCGCGGCGGCCGTTGTCGAACAGCGCGTCGACGGCCTCCTGGAGCATCCGCTTCTCGTTGTTCACGATGATCTCGGGGGCACCGAGGTCGAGCAGACGCTTCAGACGGTTGTTCCGGTTGATGACCCGGCGGTACAGGTCGTTCAGGTCGGAGGTGGCGAAACGGCCACCGTCGAGCTGCACCATCGGACGGAGGTCCGGCGGGATGACCGGGACGCAGTCCAGGACCATGCCCTTGGGGCTGTTGCTGGTCTGGAGGAAGGCGGAGACGACCTTGAGGCGCTTGAGCGCACGGGTCTTCTTCTGGCCCTTGCCGGTCCGGATGATCTCGCGGAGGCGCTCGGCCTCCTCGTCCAGGTCGAACGACTCCAGACGCTTCTGCAGGGCGGCGGCGCCCATCGAACCGTCGAAGTAGGTGCCGAAGCGGTCGCGCAGCTCGCGGTAGAGCAGCTCGTCGCCCTCGAGGTCCTGGACCTTGAGGTTCTTGAAGCGGTTCCACACCTCGTCGAGGCGGTCGATCTCGCGCTGGGCGCGGTCGCGGAGCTGCTTCATCTCGCGGTCGGCGCCCTCGCGCACCTTGCGGCGCACATCGGCCTTGGCGCCCTCGGCCTCCAGCTCGGCCAGGTCGGACTCGAGCTTCTTGGCCCGGGCTTCGACATCGGCGTCGCGGCGGTTCTCGATCTGCTGGCGCTCGACGGAGACATGCGCCTCCAGCGAGGGCAGGTCGCGGGTGCGGCGCTCCTCGTCCACGAACGTGATCATGTACGCGGCGAAGTAGATGACCTTCTCGAGGTCCTTCGGCGCCAGGTCCAGCAGGTAGCCCAGGCGCGAGGGAACGCCCTTGAAGTACCAGATGTGGGTGACGGGGGCGGCCAGCTCGATGTGGCCCATCCGCTCACGGCGCACCTTGGCGCGGGTGACCTCGACGCCACAGCGCTCACAGATGATGCCCTTGAAGCGGACGCGCTTGTACTTGCCGCAGTAGCACTCCCAGTCCCGGGTCGGACCGAAGATCTTCTCGCAGAAGAGTCCGTCCTTTTCGGGCTTCAGGGTGCGGTAGTTGATGGTCTCGGGCTTCTTCACCTCGCCGTGCGACCACTGACGGATGTCGTCAGCGGTGGCCAGGCCGATCCGAAGCTCGTCGAAGAAGTTGACGTCGAGCACTATGCGTCAATCCCTCTCAGGGTTGTGTCTCTCAGTGGTCTGTACGGAGTCCTGGGGGCAGCGGCCGGGGCCCGTGAGGGGCCCCGGCCGGACCCGTCAGACCTCTTCGACGCTGCTCGGCTCGCGCCGGGACAGGTCGATGCCGAGCTCTTCCGCGGCACGGAAGACGTCCTCGTCGGTGTCGCGCATCTCGATGGACATACCGTCCGAGGACAGCACCTCCACGTTGAGGCACAGGGACTGCATCTCCTTGATGAGCACCTTGAAGGACTCGGGGATGCCGGGCTCGGGGATGTTCTCGCCCTTGACGATGGCCTCGTAGACCTTCACGCGACCGGTGACGTCGTCGGACTTGATGGTCAGCAGCTCCTGGAGGGCGTAAGCGGCGCCGTAAGCCTCCAGCGCCCACACCTCCATCTCACCGAAGCGCTGGCCACCGAACTGGGCCTTACCACCCAGCGGCTGCTGGGTGATCATCGAGTACGGGCCGGTCGACCGGGCGTGCAGCTTGTCGTCGACCAGGTGGTGGAGCTTGAGGATGTACATGTACCCGACGGAGATCGGGTCCGGGAACGGCTCGCCGGAGCGGCCGTCGAACATCCGCGCCTTGCCGGACGGCAGGACCATGCGGTCACCGTCGCGGTTGGGGATCGTCGACTCGAAGAGACCGGCGATCTCGTCCTCGCGGGCGCCGTCGAAGACCGGGGTGGCGACATTGGTGCCGGGGCGGACGTCGTCCGCGCCGATCGCCTTCAGCCGCTCCATCCACTCCTCGTTGCCCTCGACCTTCCAGCCCTGGCTGGCCAGCCAGCCGAGGTGGATTTCGAGGACCTGTCCCGGGTTCATCCGGGACGGGACGCCGAGCGGGTTGAGGATGATGTCGACCGGGGTGCCGTCCTCCAGGAACGGCATGTCCTCGATCGGCAGGATCTTGGAGATGACGCCCTTGTTGCCGTGGCGGCCGGCCAGCTTGTCACCGTCGGTGATCTTGCGCTTCTGGGCCACGTAGACCCGGACCAGCTGGTTGACGCCGGGCGGCAGCTCGTCGCCCTCCTCGCGGTCGAAGACGCGGACGCCGATGACCTTGCCGATCTCGCCGTGGGGCACCTTGAGGGAGGTGTCACGGACCTCGCGCGCCTTCTCGCCGAAGATCGCGCGGAGCAGGCGCTCCTCGGGGGTCAGCTCGGTCTCGCCCTTGGGGGTGACCTTGCCGACGAGGATGTCACCGGCGACGACCTCGGCACCGATCCGGATGATGCCGCGCTCGTCGAGGTCGGCGAGGACCTCCTCGGAGACGTTCGGGATGTCCCGGGTGATCTCCTCGGGGCCCAGCTTGGTGTCACGGGCGTCGACCTCGTGCTCCTCGATGTGGATCGAGGAGAGGACGTCGTCCTGCACGAGGCGCTGCGACAGGATGATCGCGTCCTCGTAGTTGTGGCCCTCCCACGGCATGAACGCGACCAGCAGGTTCTTGCCGAGCGCCATCTCGCCGTTCTCGGTGGCCGGGCCGTCGGCCAGGACCTGGCTCTCGATGACCCGGTCGCCCTCGGCGACGATGACCTTCTGGTTGACCGAGGTGCCCTGGTTCGAGCGGGAGAACTTGGCCACCCGGTAGGTGGTGTAGGTGCCGTCGTCGTTGCCGACGGTGATGTAGTCCGCGGAGACCTCCTGGACCACACCGTCCTTCTCGGCCTTGATCACGTCACCGGCGTCGACGGCGCAGCGGTACTCCATGCCGGTGCCGACCAGCGGCGCCTCGGCCGTGATCAGCGGAACGGCCTGGCGCATCATGTTCGCGCCCATGAGGGCACGGTTGGCGTCGTCGTGCTCCAGGAAGGGGATCATGGCGGTCGCGACCGACACCATCTGGCGCGGCGAGACGTCCATGTAGTCGACCTCGGCCGGCGGGACGTAGTCGACCTCGCCGCCACGGCGGCGGACCAGTACCCGGGCCTCGGTGAAGCGCAGCTCGTCGTTGAGCGTCGCGTTCGCCTGGGCGATGACGAAGCGGTCCTCTTCGTCGGCGGTCAGGTAGTCGACCTCGTCGCTGACCCGGCCGTCGACGACCTTGCGGTACGGCGTCTCGACGAAGCCGAACGCGTTGACCCGGCCGTAGGAGGCGAGCGAGCCGATCAGACCGATGTTCGGGCCTTCGGGGGTCTCGATCGGGCACATGCGGCCGTAGTGCGAGGGGTGCACGTCACGGACCTCGAAGCCGGCCCGCTCACGCGAGAGACCACCCGGGCCGAGCGCCGACAGACGGCGCTTGTGGGTGAGACCCGACAGCGGGTTGTTCTGGTCCATGAACTGCGACAGCTGGCTGGTGCCGAAGAACTCCTTGATGGAGGCGACGACCGGCCGGATGTTGATCAGGGTCTGCGGCGTGATCGCCTCGACGTCCTGGGTGGTCATGCGCTCGCGCACGACGCGCTCCATACGGGCGAGACCCGTACGGACCTGGTTCTGGATCAGCTCGCCGACATTGCGCAGACGACGGTTGCCGAAGTGGTCGATGTCGTCGGTCTCGACGACGATCTGGCTGCCGTTCTCACCGACCGTCTCGACCTCGCCGGCGTGCAGCTTCACCAGGTACTTGATGGTGGCGATGACGTCGTCGGTGGTCAGGACGCCCGCGTCCAGCGGCTCGTCCGCGCCCAGCTTCTTGTTGACCTTGTAGCGGCCGACCTTGGCCAGGTCGTAGCGCTTGGGGTTGAAGTAGAGGTTCTCCAGCAGCGTCTGCGCGGCCTCACGGGTGGGCGGCTCGCCCGGGCGCAGCTTGCGGTAGATGTCGAGCAGCGCGTCGTCCTGGCCCTGGGTGTGGTCCTTCTCCAGGGTGGCGCGCATGGACTCGTAGTCGCCGAACTCCTGCAGGATCTGCTCGGTGGTCCAGCCGAGCGCCTTCAGCAGGACGGTGACGGACTGCTTGCGCTTGCGGTCGATACGGACACCGACCATGTCGCGCTTGTCGATCTCCATCTCCAGCCAGGCACCCCGGGACGGGATGATCTTGGCGGTGAAGATGTCCTTGTCGGACGTCTTGTCGATGTTGGAGTCGAAGTAGACACCCGGCGAGCGCACCAGCTGCGACACGACGACACGCTCGGTGCCGTTGATCACGAAGGTGCCCTTGTGGGTCATCAGGGGGAAGTCACCCATGAAGACCGTCTGGGACTTGATCTCGCCGGTCTCGTTGTTGGTGAACTCCGCGGTGACGAAGAGCGGGGCGGCGAAGGTGAAGTCGCGCTCCTTGCACTCGTCGATCGAGTTCTTCGGAGGCTCGAAGCGGTGGTCGCGGAAAGTCAGCGACATCGACCCGCTGAAGTCCTCGATCGGGGAGATCTCCTCGAAGATCTCTTCCAGACCGGACTTGGTGGGGACGTCCTGTCCGCTGTCCAGGGCCGCCTCGACCCGAGCCTTCCACGCGGCATTGCCGAGCAGCCAGTCGAAGCTCTCGGTCTGGAGCGCGAGGAGGTTCGGAACCTCAAGGGGCTCTTTGATCTTTGCAAAGGAAATGCGCAGCGGGGCGGTGCTGGCGCCGTTGTTCGTATTCGCGGTCGAGGCGTTGCGCGAGGCGGCCAAGAGGGGGTCCTTCCGAGGGCTCGGACTCACTACGCGCGTACCGGTCCCAAGCCGGGCAAGGACTGAGAAACCCCAGGTCAGGGGTGGCTCGGCCCACTGTGCTCATGCGAGGGGATGCCCCTGGTGACGGGCAGGAGGCAGTTAACAGGCAGCGCAAAGGGTCAGTGTAGCCACTTGGCACACTGATGTCCAGTGCGGGCTTTTCGAGACCCTCGCTGCCCTCGTTGTTCTCATCTCCGCTACGCCCTCGCGCCCGGGAGGCGCACATCGATACTGCCCACTCGGCAACCGATCCATGCCTCGGATCCGGATCGGTTGTGACGACGCGTCCTGAGAATTGCGCGCTGCGTGCGGTTCGTCAAGGCCCCCTGCCCCGGACCTGCGGCCGAACCGCCACTGCCCGGGACGCACGGCCTCCTACGGCGCACCGGCCGCCACGGTGCTGCGCCGCCCGTGTCCGGATCCCGCCGTCCTGCCGGAGACGGCGTACGGAGATGATCACCATACTCGCCGCGGGCCCCGGCGCAAGCCGCCACGGCCCGGCCGTCACGGATACGACAAAGGGCGACCACCCGGTTGGGTGATCGCCCTTCGGCGGTGTCCCGTTACGTCCTGACGGAAGACGAGACGAGCCTCACAGTGTCCTCACGGCGTCGGAACGCCGTCAGAAGCGGTCTGCGGAGGCTTCGAGTCACTTGACCTCGACGCCGGCGCCGGCGGCCTTGAGGGACTCGGCGGCCTTCTCGGCAACGTCCTTGGCGACCTTCTCGAGGACCGCCTTCGGGGTGCCGTCGACGAGGTCCTTGGCCTCCTTCAGACCCAGGGAGGTCAGCTCACGCACGACCTTGATGACCTGGATCTTCTTCTCGCCGGCGCCCGTGAGGATGACGTCGAACTCGTCCTGCTCCTCGACCTCGGCGGCGGCGCCACCGGCGGCACCACCCGCGACGACGACCGGGGCGGCCGCGGCGGCGGTGACGTCGAAGCGCTCCTCGAAGGCCTTGACGAACTCGGAGAGCTCGATGAGGGTCATCTCGTCGAACTGCGCGAGCAGGTCGTCCTGGCTGAGCTTCGCCATGATGGCGTCCTTCCACTAATTCGGCTGGTGCCGGATGTACATAGAGGCGGGCGTACGATCGGCCCGCTGCGACCACCGCACGGCGCGGTGGTCAATGCGCGAGCCGAGTTACTCGGCACCGCCCTGCTCGTCGCGCTTGGCACGGAGCGCGTCCACGGTGCGGACGAGCTTCGACGGGAGCGCCTGGAAGAGGGAGGCAGCCTGCGACTGCTTGCCCTTCATGGCGCCCGCCAGCTTGGCGAGCAGAACCTCGCGGGACTCGAGGTCCGCGAGCTTCTTGATCTCATCGGCGGACAGCGCCTTACCGTCAAGGACACCGCCCTTGATGATCAGGTTGGGGTTGTCCTTGGCGAAGTCACGAAGACCCTTCGCCGACTCCACCGGGTCACCGGTGATGAAGGCAACTGCCGTCGGACCGTTGAACAGGTCGTCGAGCGAGGAGATCCCGGCCTCGTTGGCCGCAATCTTGGTCAGCGTGTTCTTCACCACGGCGTACTGGGCGTTCTCACCGAGCGAACGGCGGAGCTGCTTGAGCTGCGCCACGGTGAGACCCCGGTACTCGGTCAGCACGGCGGCGTTCGAGCCGCGGAACTGGTCCGCCAGCTCGGCTACCGCGGCAGCCTTGTCGGGCCTAGCCATGAGCGTCGGCCTCCTTCCGGGTGATGAGGACCGCGCGGACCCGAAGGAGGAAACTGGGCAAAACGAAACGCCCCGGCACAGGTGCACGGGGCGTAGCTCGACCGGACGGAAATCCGGGAGCTTCTCCACAGTCACCTGCGCGGGCCGTCCGCAGCTAGCGGATCCTTCGGCCGCCGCACCCTCTTACGAGCACGCGGCAACAACCAGCGGTCTTTGGCTTCCCCAGGAGCGTACGCGACGGAATCGGGCGAAAGCAAATCGCCTCCCGTCCGGGGCCGGACGGGAGGCGGTTCACCGGAGCCGGGGCCGGCCGGGACACCGGCCGGCGGCGCGGGGACGGTCCCTTACGGGGTGACCCCGGCCTCCTTCATGGCCTTCATTGCGTCGGCGGCCTCCTTCATGACCTGCGCGAGGTCGAAGGTCTCGTTGGCCGGCGGAGGCGTCACAGAGGCCTTGGCGCCGTAGTCGGAGTAGTTCGCGACCGTCGTGATCGGACCCTCCTTCGTCGTCATCGTCATATCGGTCTTCACCGGCAGACCGTCCTTGTTCACCCACATCTGGGTGGCGTAGGAGGTGATCCCGGCGTCCTTCAGACCTTTGACGAGCTGAGCCCGCTCCTGCTTATTCAGCACCAGGGACTCGTTGTTGGCCACCATCTCCTCCAGGGAGATCGTGCCCTTGTAGTGCTGGGTGTCGACGCCGTTCAGCTTGACCGCGCCGACGTGCTTGATGCTCTTGGACTCCAGCAGCATCGCGATCTGCTCGGCCGGGCTCTGGTCCATGCTGTCCAGGCTGTTGGTGAGCTGCTTCTGCATCGCCGCGTCACCGGACTGCTTCGCCGCGGCGGCCAGGTCAATCTTCATCCAGCGCTTGCCGTCCATCTCCTTGGCAAGCTCGGCACCGGCGTCCATGTACATGACGTTGTCGACCCACACCATGCGGAACTGCTCGGGAGCACCGGCGGCCGCCGCGAAGTCGGCACCGGAAACCGTCATGTCCATCGCCATCGGGTCCCAACCCATGACGCCGGTGATCTTCGTCTCGCCGCCGCCGTCGAACTCCTTCGACTTCGGCATGTTCATCACCATGTCGACCTTCGCCGACTTGGCCTCCTCGGTCTTCTTGTACGAAGCCTTGAGGACCTTGGTGAGCTCGGCGCCGGACTGGAGCTTGCCCTCCGCGCCGTCCTTCTTGTCGTCGCCGCCGCACGCCGACACACCGGCGATAACGGCGACCGCCGTCAGGGAGAGGCCCGCACGCCTCCATATGGACTTGTTCATGTCCCGCCCTTGTTCCTGCTGATGTCTTCTCTGTGAACTCTTCGAACCGTAACCCATGCCACCGACACGAATCCCGAATACCCCCCTTATCACCCGGAAACGGCCCGGGGAGCAGGCCGCAGGCGGCCCGGAAAACGCACCGGTCCCCGCGCCTCCGAAGAGACGCGGGGACCGGTATGAGCACTGCGCGCGAACCCGCGGCAGCCGTCGGATCAGACGGCGGCCGGGTCCTCCTCGACGAGGAGGTTACGGGTGCGGTTGGAGTCCAGCGGGATGCCGGGGCCCATCGTGGTGGTCAGGGTCGCCTTCTTGACGTAGCGGCCCTTCGCGGCGGACGGCTTCAGACGGAGGATCTCCTCCAGCGCCGCGGCGTAGTTCTCCACCAGCTTGACCTCGTCGAACGAGACCTTGCCGATGATGAAGTGCAGGTTCGAGTGCTTGTCGACGCGGAACTCGATCTTGCCGCCCTTGATGTCGGTCACGGCCTTCGCGACATCGGGGGTGACCGTACCGGTCTTCGGGTTCGGCATCAGACCACGCGGACCGAGCACCCGGCCGAGGCGGCCGACCTTGCCCATGAGGTCCGGGGTGGCGACGACGGAGTCGAAGTCCAGACGGCCCTTCGCGACCTCGTCGATCAGCTCGTCGGCGCCGACGATGTCGGCGCCCGCGGCACGCGCGGCCTCGGCACGGTCACCGGTCGCGAAGACCAGGACCCGGGCGGTCTTGCCGGTGCCGTGCGGAAGGTTCACGGTGCCACGGACCATCTGGTCGGCCTTGCGCGGGTCGACACCCAGACGCAGGGCAACCTCGACGGTGCCGTCGAACTTGGTGGACGAGGTGTCCTTGGCGAGACGGACGGCCTCCAGGGGCGCGTACAGGCGCTCCCGGTCGATCTTGGCGTCCGCAGCGCGGAAAGTCTTGCTGCGCTTCACTTCTGCTCCTGGTGTGTTTCAGGTGTGGAGTCGTGGTGCGGACCAGCGCTTGGCCCTACCACTAAAGGTCAAACGGGGTGCGGACGGCAGTCCGCGAACCCTTATCCCTCGACGGTGACGCCCATGGAACGAGCCGTACCCGCGATGATCTTCTCCGCGGCGTCCAGGTCGTTCGCGTTCAGGTCGGGCATCTTCGTCGTGGCGATCTCGCGGACCTGGTCGCGCGTGAGCTTGGCGACCTTGGTCTTGTGCGGCTCGCCGGAGCCCTTGTCCACACCAGCGGCCTTGAGGATCAGCTTCGCGGCCGGCGGAGTCTTGGTGATGAAGGTGAAGGAACGGTCCTCGTAGACCGTGATCTCCACCGGCACGACCATGCCACGCTGCGACTCGGTCGCGGCGTTGTAGGCCTTGCAGAACTCCATGATGTTGACGCCGTGCTGACCCAGGGCCGGGCCGACCGGCGGAGCCGGGTTGGCCGCGCCGGCCTGGATCTGGAGCTTGATAAGCCCCGTGACCTTCTTCTTCTTGGGAGGCATTGCTCTCTCCGGGTCCTAGTGAGAGTTTTCAGCACCCCACCCGATCATCCGGATGGAGGCATACCGCCCAACGATAACGGGTATCGTGCGGCGGTTAAAAACCGACAGGTCAGGACCGCCTTTGCGGGCGGTCCTGACCTGGTCGGAAGCTCTGTGTCAGTTCTTCTGGATCTGGTCGAAGCTCAGCTCGACCGGGGTCTCGCGACCGAAGATCTCGACCAGACCCTTGACCTTCTTCGAGTCCGGGTTGATCTCGTTGATCGTGGCCTGGAGGGTCGCGAACGGACCGTCCGTGACCGTGACCGAGTCGCCGACCTCGAAGTCCAGCACCTGGACCTCGACCTTGCGGGCCGGCACCGGCTCGCCCTTGGCCTCGGCGGCCTCACGGGCGGCCTTCTCCTCCGCCTCCGGCGCGAGCATCTTCACGATCTCGTCCAGGGTCAGCGGGTACGGGTCGTAGGCGTTGCCCACGAATCCGGTGACGCCCGGAGTGTTCCGGACGACGCCCCAGGACTCGTTGGTCAGGTCCATACGGACCAGGACATAGCCGGGAAGCTTGTTCTGGCGGACGTTCTTGCGCTCGCCGTTCTTGATCTGGACGATCTCTTCCTCGGGCACTTCGGCCTGGTAGATGAACTCCTCGACGTTCAGCGAGACGGCGCGCTGCTCCAGGTTGGCCTTGACCCGCTTCTCGTACCCGGCGTAGGTGTGGATCACGTACCACTCGCCCGGGAGGGTGCGCAGCTCCTCACGGAGCGCGGCGATCGGGTCGACCGGCTCCTCGGCCTCAGCCTCGGCTTCGGTCTCGTCCTCGTCGGCCTCGTCGTCCTCGGCGTCCGCCTCGTCGGCGTCCTCAGCCTCGTCCTCGGCGCCTTCGGCGGCCTCGTCCTCGACATGCAGCGCGGCCTCTTCGGCCGGCTCACCGGCGGCCTCGTCCGCAGCTTCCGCCTCGTCCGGGTCGACGGAGTCCGCAGCCTCAACGATGTCGAGCTCGTCCTCGGCGGACTCCACGGACTCGAAGCTCGCGTCGTCCGGCTCGACGGCCTCGTTCAGGTTCGGGTCAGACACGGTGGCTGCTTCTTCCTGGATACAGATGGGTGGAACATGCGGAAAGGACAGCGTCCCGGTACGCACCCGGTGACGCCGCCCTTATTCGCGGGATCAGCCGAACACGTACGAGACGAGATCCTGGAACCCATAGTCAATCACGGTCACGAGGCCGATCATGATGACGACGAAGATGATGACCACGGTCGTGTACGTCGACAGCTGCTTACGCGTAGGCCAGACGACCTTGCGGAGCTCGGCGACGATCTGCCGGTAGAAGAGCGCGAGACGGCCGAAAGGCCCCTTCTTGCCGCGCTTGCCGCCCTTGCGGGTCTTCTCCTTGGGAGCCTCGTCCTCGGCATCAGGCGTGTCGATGGAGCCCACGGCATCCGTCACTTTCTCTCACCTGATTCCGGGTCGTGGCCGTGCCGCGCCCGGTGGAGCCGCACGGCGGATCAATGAATCTACGTACATGCGCACACAACCTGGCGGAGGTGTGTGTAGCAGGGCCGGAGGGACTTGAACCCCCAACCGCTGGTTTTGGAGACCAGTGCTCTACCAATTGAGCTACGACCCTTTGTGACTTCCCCAACCTACAGCATCACGGAAGGTTCCCGTGAAGCCGTCGGTGAGGTGCCAACGACGAGTGAGTGTACGTGGTCCCGGGGCCGACGTCGAACAGACAACGCTGCCGCGGTTCTTGTCACCCACCTGCGGGGTCCGGTAGATCGTTTCTTCGAACCCGCTCCCCCGGCCTCCCGGGGGACCGCCGCCGGGCCCCTGTCCGGGCTGCGAAACGGGTGTGCCGCACCGTTTCCGCGTCTGGGACGATGGACGTATGAGCGCTGCTACCTCTCCCGCCGAGCGCCGGGTCTCCGCCCGCATCGGTGCGATCTCCGAGTCCGCGACCCTCGCCGTCGACGCCAAGGCGAAGGCCCTCAAGGCCGCCGGGCGTCCGGTGATCGGCTTCGGCGCGGGCGAGCCCGACTTCCCGACGCCGGACTACATCGTCGAGGCGGCCGTCGAGGCCTGCCGGACCCCGAAGTACCACCGCTACACCCCGGCCGGCGGGCTGCCCGAGCTGAAGAAGGCCATCGCGGCGAAGACGCTCCGGGACTCCGGCTACGAGGTCGACCCGGCGCAGATCCTGGTGACCAACGGCGGCAAGCAGGCGATCTACGAGGCGTTCGCGGCGGTCCTGGACCCGGGTGACGAGGTCATCGTCCCGGCCCCGTACTGGACCACCTACCCCGAGTCGATCCGGCTGGCGGGCGGTGTCCCGGTCGATGTGGTGGCCGACGAGACCACCGGATACCGGGTCTCCGTGGAGCAGCTGGAGGCGGCCCGTACGGAGCGTACGAAGGTCGTCGTCTTCGTCTCCCCGTCCAACCCGACCGGCGCCGTCTACAGCCGTGAGGACACCGAGGCGATCGGCCGCTGGGCCGAGGAGCACGGCCTGTGGGTGCTGACCGACGAGATCTACGAGCACCTGGTCTACGGCGACGCCTCGTTCACCTCGCTGCCCGCCGTGGTGCCCGCGATCCGCGAGCGCTGCCTGGTGGTGAACGGGGTGGCGAAGACGTACGCCATGACCGGCTGGCGGGTGGGGTGGATCGTCGGCCCCAAGGACGTGATCAAGGCCGCGACGAACCTCCAGTCGCACGCCACGTCGAACGTCTCCAACGTGGCCCAGGTCGCGGCGCTGGCCGCGGTCTCCGGCGATCTGGACGCGGTGGCCGAGATGCGGACCGCCTTCGACCGCCGCCGCCGCACCATCGTGCGGATGCTCAATGAGATCGACGGTGTGGTCTGCCCGGAGCCGGAGGGCGCGTTCTACGTCTACCCCTCGGTGAAGGAGCTGCTGGGCAAGGAGATCCGCGGGCAGCGCCCGGCGACCTCCGGGGAGCTGGCGGCGCTGATCCTGGACGAGGCCGAGGTCGCGGTCGTCCCCGGTGAGGCCTTCGGCACCCCTGGCTATCTGCGGCTGTCGTACGCCCTGGGCGACGACGACCTGGTGGAGGGCGTGTCCCGGATCCAGAAGCTGCTGGCGGAAGCGAAGGCCTGAGCCGTCCCGCCACCGCGGCGGCCCCCGGACCGGATTTTTCCGGTCCGGGGGCCGTTTTTTCGTTCGGGCAAGCGCCCGATCAGGGAATACGGCTGCCGAGCGGCTCCGGTTGCGGCAGGATCCGAGGATGGAACGCGTACGTGACGTCAGCCTGCTCCCCAAGGCCCATCTGCATCTCCACTTCACGGGTTCGATGCGCCCCTCGACCCTGCTGGAACTGGCCGACAAGTACGGCGTCCATCTGCCTGACGCGCTGACCGGCGGCGAGCCGCCGAAACTCCGGGCCACCGACGAGCGCGGCTGGTTCCGCTTCCAGCGGCTGTACGACATCGCCCGGTCCTGTCTGCGGGCGCCGGAGGACATCCGGCGGCTGGTGCGGGAGGCGGCCGAGGAGGACGTCAAGGACGGTTCGGGCTGGCTGGAGATACAGGTCGACCCCACCTCGTACGCGCCGATGCTGGGCGGCCTGATCCCGGCGATGGAGATCATCCTGGACGCGGTGGACTCGGCGAGCCGGGAGACCGGGCTCGGGATGCGGGTCCTGGTGGCCGCGAACCGGATGAAGCACCCGCTGGAGGCCCGGACCCTGGCCCGGCTGGCCGTCCGGTACGCGGACCGGGGCGTCGTCGGCTTCGGGCTCTCCAACGACGAGCGCCGGGGCATGGCCCGCGACTTCGACCGCGCCTTCGCGATCGCCCGGGACGGCGGGCTGCTGGCGGCACCGCACGGCGGCGAGCTGACCGGCCCGTCGTCGGTCCGCGACTGCCTGGACGATCTGCGGGCCTCCCGGATCGGCCACGGGGTGCGCGCCGCGGAGGACCCGGAGCTGCTGCGCAGACTCGCCGACCGCGGGGTGGCCTGCGAGGTCTGCCCCACGTCGAACGTGGCGCTGGGCGTCTACGACAAGCCCGGGGACGTACCGCTGCGGACCCTTTACGAGGCCGGTGTCCCGCTGGCGCTGGGCGCGGACGACCCGCTGCTCTTCGGTTCCCGGCTGGCCGCCCAGTACGAGGTGGCCCGCCGCCACCACGGCTTCACCGATACGGAGCTGGCGGTGCTGGCGCGGCAGTCGATCGGGGCGTCGGCGGCGCCGGAGCCGGTGCGCGGGAAGCTGCTGGCCGGAGTGGACGCCTGGCTGGCCGCGACGCCCTGACCCCGGCCCCGGCGCTCGGGCGGCGCGGGTTCAGAGGGTCACACCGACCGTGACCGGCTCGTTGACCAGGGTGACGCCGAACGCGTCCCGGACGCCCTCGACGACCTCGCGGGCGAGGGCCAGGAGGTCCTCGGTGGTGGCGTCGCCGCGGTTGGTCAGGGCCAGGGTGTGCTTGGTGGAGATGCGCGCCGGTCCGGCGCCGTACCCCTTGGTGAAGCCCGCCCGGTCGATCAGCCAGGCCGCGGACGTCTTGGTACGTCCCTCCCCCGCCGGGTAGGCGGGCGGTGCGGCGTCGTCGCCGAGCCGCTGCCGGACCCGGCCGAGGAACGTCTCGTACGCGGCTTCGTCGAGGACCGGGTTGGTGAAGAAGGACCCGGCGGACCAGGTGTCGTGGTCGTCGGGGTCGAGGACCATGCCCTTGCCGGCCCGGAGCGCGAGGACGGTGGCACGGACCGCGTCCAGGGGGGCCCGGTCGCCGGGGCCGACGCCGAGGGCACGCGCGGTCTCGGCGTAGCGGACGGGCGCGGAGAGTCCCTCCGCGTCCTCCAGCCGGAAGCGGACCCGGAGCACGACGTAGCGGTCGGGGTGCTCCTTGAAGAGGCTGTGGCGGTACGAGAAGCCGCACTCGGCGTTGC
>NZ_JBSFNQ010000013.1:0-119729 GCF_053981115.1 Streptomyces sp. NPDC003691
GTGCCGGGGCCTATTCCGGGAAGCGCGGCCAGCTCCTCCTCCACCGCGTCCCGGTCGGCCCCGGGGTCGAGGCCCATCCCGCCTTCGGAGCGCAGTTCGCCGTCGGCGACGGTGAACCGGCCGGGTCCGGCCTGCTTCCAGCCGTCGAGGAGCTTCGCCAGCTCCTCGCGGGTGTCGGGGTCGGGGTCCTGGGCGGTGTCCGGCCCGGCCCCGCCCCTCTCGTCCCCTCCCTCCCGGGAAATCACGACAGAAGCTGTCCGGATTACTGCCTAGCGTCGGCCGTATGCCTGAGAACAACGCCATCGTCATCACCGGTGCCCGCGAGAACAACCTCCGCGACATCTCCCTCACCCTGCCCAAGAACAAGATCACCGTCTTTACCGGTGTCTCGGGCTCCGGCAAGTCCTCCCTCGTCTTCGACACCATCGCGGTGGAGTCCCAGCGCCAGCTCAACGAAACCTTCAGCGCCTTCGTCCGCAACCGGCTGCCGAAGTACGAACGGCCGCACGCAGACGGTATCGACGACCTCTCCGTCGCGATCGTGGTGGACCAGAAGCCCCTCGGCGGCAACGCCCGCTCCACCGTCGGCACGGCGACCGACATCTACTCCGTGATCCGGGTGCTCTTCTCCCGGCACGGCACCCCGCCCGCGGGCCCGGCGACCGCGTACTCCTTCAACGACCCCTCGGGCATGTGCCCGGTCTGCGACGGCCTCGGCCGGACGGTCGAGCTGGCGGTGGAGCGGGCGGCCGACTGGACCAAATCGCTCGACGAGGGCGCGCTGCTGCTGCCGGGGCTCTCCGTGGGCTCCTGGGAGTGGAAGCTCTATGCCGAGTCCGGCCGCTTCGACCGCACGAAACCGCTCGCCGCGTACACCGCCGAGGAGCGGGAGCTGCTGCTGTACGGCAGCGGCTTCTCGGTCCGGCTGGACCTGAAGTCGGGCTCGGCCGACATGAAGTTCGAGGGGATCGTCAACCGCTTCACCCGGCTCTTCCTGAAGCGCGACACGGGCACCCTGTCCGAGAAGCGGCGCGAGGCGGCCGACCGGTTCACCGTCCGCAGGCCGTGCCCCGAGTGCGGGGGCGCCCGGCTGAACGCCGCGGCGCGGGCCTCCCGGATCGACGGCCGGACCATCACGGACTGGACCCGGATGGAGGTTGCCGACCTGGTGGAGGTGCTCGCCCGGATCGACGACCCGGTGGCCGCCCCGGTGGCGGCCGCCGCCCGGGAGCAGTTGGAGCGGCTGGTGGGGATCGGACTCGGCTATCTCTCCCTGGACCGGGAGACCACCACCCTCTCCGGCGGCGAGGGCCAGCGGCTGAAGATGGTGCGCCATCTCGGCAGCTCCCTGACCGGGCTGACGTTCGTCTTCGACGAACCGAGCGCGGGACTGCACCCCCGGGACGTGGGCCGGCTGAACGATCTGCTCGTCCGGCTGCGGGACCGGGGCAACACGGTCCTGGTCGTCGAGCACGACCCGGATGTCATGGCGATCGCCGACCATATCGTCGATATGGGCCCGGGAGCCGGTACCGAGGGCGGACGGGTGGTCTACGAGGGAACGGTCGCCGGGCTGCGGCGCGCCCCCACTCTCACCGGGCGGTCCCTGCGCCGCCGCACCACCCTGAAGGAGTCGGTCCGGAAACCGTCCGGCTGGCTGCCGGTGACCGGCGCCGACCTGCACAACCTCAAGGGCATCGACGTACGGTTCCCGGCCGGGGTGCTGACGGCCGTGACCGGTGTCGCGGGCTCGGGCAAATCGACCCTGGTGTCGGAGGTCTTCACGGCCGCGTACCCCGCGGCGATCGTGATCGACCAGGGGGCGATCACCGCCTCCGTACGCTCGACCCCCGCGTCCTTTCTGGGCCTGATGGACACCGTACGGAAGGTCTTCGCCCGCGAGAACGGGGTGGACCCGGGGCTGTTCAGCTTCAACTCGGCGGGCGCGTGCGGGGAGTGCTCGGGCCGGGGCGCCATCCATACCGACCTCGCCTTCATGGATCCGGTGACCACCGTCTGCCCGGTCTGCGAGGGGCGGCGTTTCCAGGACCACGTCCTGGCGCACCGGGTGCGCGGGCGGTCGGTTGTCGATGTGCTCGCCATGACGGCCGCCGAGGCCGCCGCGCTCTTCGGCGACGAGCAGCAGATGGTGCGGAGGCTGGCGGTGCTCGACGAGGTCGGGCTGGGCTATCTGTCGCTCGGTCAGCCGCTCAGCACCCTCTCCGGCGGGGAGCGGCAGCGGCTGAAGCTCGCCACCCGACTGCACCGGACGGGCAGCGTCTACGTGCTGGACGAGCCGACCACCGGACTGCACACGGCCGATGTCGGCACCCTCACCGGACTGCTGGACCGGCTGGTCGACGCGGGGAACTCGGTGATCTGCGTCGAGCACAACATGGAGGTGGTCAAGCGCGCCGACTGGGTGCTGGACCTCGGGCCGGACGGCGGGAAGAACGGCGGGGAACTGGTCTTCGAGGGCACTCCGGCGCAACTGCTGGAGCATCCGAAGTCGTTCACGGCCGAGTACCTCCGCCGCGATCTCGGTACCGCCCCGCGGACGTAGCGCCGGGACCGTGTTCGGGGGCGGGATCCGGGAGCCGGTCCGGGGCGGGGTCCGGGGCCGGTTCCGGAGGGCACGGGGCCCGGGGGCGCGGAAGGGGGCGCGCGGCCACACGGGAGGCGTCCGGGTGGACATTCCGGGGCATCCCGGGGCCGGAGGGGCGCGCGAACCGCATGACATGCCCCTCCGGTTCCCTGGATGGGTCATCCGTACAGCCCGTACCACCTGTGGATATCACCCAGCGTGAGCGACTTGGTTCGGAGCGGGCTTGGTGGAAGGCTTACCCCACCCTTAACCTACGGTCTCGTAACCTACGAATCCGTAGGTATCGCCTGCGCGCACAGGCGTCTTCTCCCGTCCCCTGGAGCACTCCGTGACCATCACCTCTCCCCACCTCGGCAGTTCGGAAGCGTGGACCGACGCCCGGCTGCTGTTCGCGCTCGAAGAGGTGGTCGAGAAGGAACTGAACCGCCATCTGAAGGCCGCGAAGGACTGGATGCCCCACGAGTACGTGCCGTTCGGCGACGGCCGGAACTTCCCGGGCTTCTTCGAGGACGGCGTCGCCTGGGAGCCCGAGCAGTCCAAGGTCACCGACATAGGCCGGATCGCGCTGGTGGTGAACCTGCTCACCGAGGACAACCTCCCCAGCTACCACCACGAGATCGCCAGCCTCTTCGGCCGGGACGGGGCCTGGGGCACCTGGGTGCACCGCTGGACCGCGGAGGAGGGCCGGCACGGCATCGTGATGCGGGACTATCTGCTGACCTCCCGCGCCGTGGACCCGGACAAGCTGGAGGCGTTCCGGATGTCGCACATGTCGGAGGGGTTCGAGTCCGACAACCGGCATTCGATGCTGCACTCCGTGGCGTACGTCGCCTTCCAGGAGCTGGCCACCCGGGTCTCCCACCGCAACACCGGCCACCAGTCGGGCGACCCCGTCTGCGACCGGATGCTCGCCCGGATCGCCACCGACGAGAACCTGCACATGGTCTTCTACCGGAACCTGCTGGGCGCGGCGTTCGAGCTGGCCCCGGATCTGACCATGCAGGCCGTGCGGGACGTGGTGGTCGACTTCCGGATGCCCGGTCACGGCATCCCCGGCTTCGAGCGGGCCGCCGCCCAGATGGCGATCGGCGAGATCTACAACCTGCGGATCCACCACGACGACGTGCTGGCGCCGGTCCTGCGCTTCCTCAGGGTCCTGGAGATCGACGGCCTGGGCCCGGAGGGGCTGCAGGCCCAGGAGGAGCTGGGTCTCTACATGGGCGGCCTGAACGACGAGGCCGTCAAGTTCGACGAGAAGCTCGCCGCGCGCAAGGCCCGGCTGGCGGCGCGCGCCGCCGGCTGACGGCGCGCACGCGCCGGGGGCCGTTCGCCGGGGACGGGCGGACGGGCCGATTGCCGGAGTGCCGGGGCGGGTGGCCGGATCAGGCCGCCCGCCCCGTCTTCAGCCGGTGCCGTTCCTGCTCGGAGAGCCCGCCCCAGACGCCGAACTTCTCGTCGTGCTCCAGCGCGTACTCCAGACACGCGACCCGCCCCGGGCAGGCCCGGCACAGCTGCTTGGCCTCGCGGGTCGAGGAGCCGGGGGCCGGGAAGAAGAACTCGGGGCCGGTCTGGGCGCAGAGGGCCGTCTCCTGCCAGGAGAGGTCCTCGACGATCACGGTGGTGTTGTTCTGCATACGGACCACGGTGACGGATGCCGATAAACACCTGATCAATGACGCATCAACAGGCGCTTCCGGTGGCATCGCGCCTGGTGGGTGCGGTGCCCGGTACCGCGGGGCACGGGCCCGCGGGGGCGGGGCGGTCCTGGCGGGTCACCGGCGGGATCACTCGGGCCGCGAGGGCGTCATCACGAAGAACTGGGCGCCCGCCGGATCCGCGATGCTCGCGAAGCGCCCGATGCCCTCCAGATCGGTGGGCGGGAACCGTACCGTACCGCCCGCGTCGGCGGCCTTGGCGGCGGTGGCGTCGCAGTCCGTCACCCAGAAGTACGGCTGCCAGCACGGCCGGTCCAGGATTCCTTCGGAGCCGAGGGGCGCGATTCCGCCGAACATATCGTCGGGCGTCTTCCGCGCCGGGTGGATCATCGTGTACGCGGCACCCTCGCCGCCCGGCATCGGCATCGATGTCGTACCCCAGCCGAAGACCTCGGAGTAGAAGCCGAGCGCGCCCGGCACATCCGTGGTGTTCAGCTCGGTCCAGAACAGGGTGTTGGGCTTGTTGACCTGGTCGAGGCCCTTGTTGGTGCCGGGCTGCCAGACGGCGAAGGCGGCGTCCTGGGGGTCGGCGAAGAGCGCCATCCGGCCCAGTTCCATCACATCCATCGGTTCCACGAGCACGCTGCCGCCGCCGTCGCGGACGACCGCGGCGGTGGCATTGGCGTCGGGTGTCTGGAAGTAGATGTTCCAGGAGGTGGGGCCCTGGTCGGGCGGGACGGTCATCCCGCCGGCGACGGTGCCGCCGTCCGCCTGGAACAGGCCGTAGCCGCCGACCTCCGCACCGCCGGGCCGGTAGTCCCAGCCGAAGACGGTGCCGTAGAAGCGCGCGGCGGTATCGATATCGGGGCTGCCGAGGTCGATCCACACGGGTGACCCGGGGACGTAATCCGTGCTGAGCATGGGGCGCTGCCTCCCGCGCGTCGGACGACCCCCCGCGCCCCCAGTCTCCCCCCGCGCCGGGCCGCTCGCATCCGGGTCCCGGGCGGGGCCCGCCCGGGACCCGGGACCGGACCCGGCGCCGGATCAGTGGTGCGGCGGGTCGTAGCCCGGGATCGTGCCGTCGGGTTTGGCGACGAGCAGCAGACCGGCCATGCCCATGTCCGAGTGGCTCTGCACATGGCAGTGGTACATCCAGGCGCCCGCGCCCACCCCCTCCCCCGCGATGATCTGGAACCCGAAGGAGTCGGCCGGGCCGGTGATCTTGTTGTCGATGATCCGGCTGGGGTCGTTCGGCCCGGTCAGCAGGCCGGTCCGGTTGTCCGCCCAGCGATGACCGTGGATATGGAAGGTGTGGTAGAACTCGCCGTGAGTGATCATGACGACCTCCACCCGGTCGCCCACGGTCGCCCGGAAGTCCGGACCCGCGTGTCCGGTCCGGTTGTTGACGGTCATGTCGTTGAAGACGATCGTGAACTGCTTGTCCGGGAGGATGTCGCCCTTGCGGCGGACGACGACCGGACCGTAGAGGCCCTTGCGGATGCCCCCGGTGCCGTGGTCGGTGCCGACGACATGGTCGTGGTAGTGCCAGTAGCCCGCGCTGCCCTCGCGCCAGGTGCCGTCCGCGCGGCGGCCGGGGGCATGGGTGCGCCAGGTGTAGGTACGGGTGCCGCCGGGCTCCACATGGCTGCGGCTGAGCTTGGTGCCGTCGTTGTCGATGTCGTAGTCGACACCGTGGACATGCAGGCTGACCGGGACGTCCAGCAGGTTCTCGAACTCGATATGGAGGGTGTCGCCCTCGTTGATTTCGATCATCGGCCCGGGGATCACGGCCCTGCCCTTCTCCAGGCCGTACCCCAGCTGACCGTCCGCCAGCTTCTCGGCGAAAAGCTTCATATGGCGCACTTTCCCGCCTGCCGGGGCGGTCCGGGGCGGCGTCACGGCCAGTGGGCGGGCGCGGGCGGCGGCACCGCCCGCCGCCAGGGGGACCGCGCCCACCCCGGCCGCCGCGCTCCCGGCCAGCACCCGCCGGTTGAAGCTCCGTCTGTCCATGCCGCACTCTCCGCTCTGCCGAAGCCATGCCGAAGTCATGCCGAAGCCGCGCCGGACCCTGCCGCGCCGGGACCTGCCGGAATTGCCGCCGGGGCGGGCCGGGCCCACCGCCGGAACGGGCCGGAGCGCTGCCGCCGGGACGGGTCACTGCCGGGACCGCTGAACCGTAGCCCGGGGCGCAGCGTTTATCCACACTCAGGACAAAGTTTGTTGTATTGCGGTCATACCTCTTGGCGAACCACGAAAAGAGGTCTAGCTTCCTTTGCTGTCGTCGGCTGCTGTCAGCTGTCGTCGGCTGCTGTCGGCTGCCGTCATGACCACAGAGGAGTGGGTGACCCCATGCAGCGCGCACCACACCACCGGACCAGATCCCGAACCGGCGCCTTCCGGGGCGCCCTCACCGCGGCCCTCGGGGCCGGTGCCCTCACCGCGTCCCTGCTCACCGGAGTGGACACCGCCACCGCGGGCACTCCGCCGGAACCCCGTGCGACAACGATGTCCCTCCCTTCCCCACCGGGCGGCGCGAACGTCCGGGTGCTGGTCTTCCACGGTTCGGCGACCGCCGAATCCCCCCTGGTCGACGCCGGGATCCGGGCGGTGGAGACGATCGGTCTCACCGGTCCGGCGGCCGGCCGGTTCGCCACCGAGGCCACCGACGATCCCGCCGTGTTCACCGATGCCGCCCGGCTCGGGAAGTTCAACGCGGTGGTGTTCCTGACCGGTGGCGGCGATGTCCTCGACCCGGAGCAGGAGGCGGGTCTGGAGACGTACATGGAGGCCGGGGGCGGCTTTCTCGGAGTCCATGACGCGGCCCGTACGGAGCCGTACTCCAGCTGGTTCACCGGGCTCATCGGGGCCCGGCCGACCGGCGCGCCCAGCCCGGTCCAGCGGGCCGTGGTCGAGGTGGGCGACCGGCAGCACCCGGCGACCAAGTCCCTGCCGTTGCAGTGGAAGCGGCCGGACAAGTGGTTCAACTGGTCGGTCAACCCGTCCGGCAGCGTGCACACCGTGGCCCGGCTCAAGGAGAGTTCGATCACCCCGGCCGCCAAGCCCAACGGCTGGGACCACCCCGTCTCCTGGTGCCGCGACTACGACGGCGGCCGGTCCTTCTACACCGGTATGGGCGGTACGGTCGACAGCTTCGCCGAGACCGACTTCCGCGACCATCTGCGCGGCGCGCTGGCCTGGACGTCCCGGCTCTCCCGCGCCGACTGCAAGGCCACCGTCACCGCCAACTACACCGCCGAGCGGGTCACCCGTCCCAACCAGCCCGGTCGGAACGACCAGATCGGCGAGCCGCACGGCCTGGTCACCGCCCCCGACGGCACGGTGTTCTACATCGGCCGCGGCGGTGCCGGAAGCGGCAGCCCGGTGGTGACCGACTGGAACAACCCCGATATCGGCAAGGGCAGCGGCGAGATCCATGTCTACGATCCGAGGACCCGGCAGACCACCCTGGCCGGGGCGCTGACCGTCTTCGGCAACAAGGGCGGCGGCGACGAGCTGATCAAGAACGAGGAGGGGCTGCTCGGTATCGAGCTGGATCCCCGGTTCGCGTCCAACGGCTGGGTGTATCTGCACTACACACCCCATGCGGACATCAACCGCGAGAACCGGACCGCGGACCGCCGGGTCTCCCGCTTCGTCTACGACTTCACCACCCGCAGACTGGACCTCGCCAGTGAGAAGGTGCTGCTGGAGTGGCCCGTCCAGATCCACAGCTGCTGCCACTCCGGCGGCGGGCTGGCCTGGGACTCCCGGGGCAATCTCTACATCGCCACCGGCGACAACAACTCCTCCCGGTTCAGCGACGGCTACTCGGGCAACAACCCGCAGCCGAACTACAAGGGCCTCTCGTTCGCGGACGCGCGCCGCACCTCCGGCAACACCAACAACCTCAACGGCAAGATCCTCCGGATCACCCCGAAGCCCGACGGTACGTACACCCTGCCCGCGGGCAATCTGTTCACCGGTGACGAGGCGGACGAGGGCGGCGGCAAGACCCGCGGCGAGATCTATGTGATGGGTGTCCGCAACCCCTCCCGGATCTTCGTCGACCGGAAGACCGACATCCTGTACGCCGGCTGGGTCGGCCCGGACGCCGGGGCACCGTCGACGACCTGGGGCCCGGCCAAGTACGACACCTTCGCCGCCATCACCAAGGCGGGCAACCACGGCTGGCCGTTCTGCATGGGCAACAACCAGCCCTACCGGGACCGCGATCCGGCCGATCCCACGAAGCCGCTGGGCTGGTACGACTGCTCGGCGCCGAAGAACGACTCCCCGAACAACGACGGTCTGGTGAATCTGCCGCCGGTCACCCCGAACACCATCTGGTACTCGCCCCAGGGCGGCGGCCCGGACTTCCCCCGCGACGCGAACGGGGTGCCCAGCTACAAGCCCGAGGAGCAGAAGCTGCTGATGCCGTGGCTCAAGGGCGGCGCCCAGGCCACCATGACCGGACCGGTCTACCGCTACGACGCGGCGAGCACCTCCGCGGTGAAGTGGCCCTCCTACTGGGACGGCAAGTGGTTCGTCGGCGACTTCTACGACGGCGACCAGCCGCGGCACGCGGTCCTCACCGATCCGAAGACCGTCGGCAGGGGCGGGATCCCGGTGCACGCCGAATCCCTGAAGAAGATCGTCCCGGTCGGTGCCGACGGCATCCGCAACCTCATGGACTGGAAGTTCGCCCCGGACGGTTCGCTGTACGTCCTCGACTACGGGCGCGGCTTCTTCACCTCCGACGCGCGTTCGGCGCTCTGGCACATCACGTACAAGGGCGGCGAAGCGACCCCGTCCGCGGACCGACTGGCACGGAAGGCGGCGCGGTGAGAACCATGCGGCGGAAACCGGTAACACGCGGCACGGCCGGGCTGTGGACGGCCCTGGTGGCATCGCTGGCGATGGTCGTCGGGCTGCTGTCGGCGGTCGCCTACGGGCAGGGCGGACCGGCCCGGACCGCCGCGGCGGCCGGCGGCGGTACGGCGGTCCGGGCCGCGGACAATACCGCGGACACCGTTCCGGCAGGCCGGGCGGCGAAGGCGGCGCCCGCGGCGGCACAGACCCTGACCTGGACGGCGGGCGATCCGATCGACCGCTATCTCACCTTCCCCGCCACCGCGGTGGCGGGCCGGACGACGGTCGTCTTCGAGAACAGCCGGGCCTCGGGCAACACCACCGGGATGCCCCACACCCTCACCTTCGACCTGTCGGACCCCGAGTACAACAACGACGTCCCGCTGAACATCCTGGCCAACCCCAACGACGACCGCGGCGGCAAGCACACCGCCGAGGTCGTGCTGACCCCCGGCCGCTACCGGTTCTTCTGCACGATCCCCGGCCACGGCACGATGCAGGGCATCCTCACCGTCTCCGACCCGGCCGGGGAGGACACCACCGCACCGGTCACCGAGGCGAAGGTGACGGGCGACCGGAACGCCGACGGCGCCTACGTCGGCACCGCCACGGTCGCGGTGACCGCGACGGACGACGGTTCGGGCGTGGAGCGCACCGAGTACGCGGCCGGTGCCGACGGCCCCTGGCAGGCGTACACCGCGCCCGTTGTGGTGAACACCGTCGGCGAGCACCGGATCCGCTACCGGGCCACCGACCGGGCCGGGAACACGGCGGCCGAGAAGTCGGTCTCGTTCCGGGTGGCGGCCCCGCCGACCGACGACCGGACCCCGCCGGAGACCTCGGCGACGGTCGGCGGCGAACGGGACGGGCAGGGCCGCTATCTGGATATGGCGACGGTGACCGTCACCGCGTCCGACACCGGCTCCGGTGTCAACACGGTCGAGTACGCGCTCGGCGCGGACGGCGCCTGGCAGCCGTACACCGCGCCGGTGATGGTCCACCAGGCGGGCACGCACACGGTCCGCTACCGGGCCACCGACCGGGCGGGCAACGCGGCCGCGGCGAAGTCGGTGGAGTTCACCGTCGTCACCCCGCCGTCGCCGGACACCACCCCGCCGGTGACGGGCGCGGAGGTCACCGGGCAGCGGAATTCCGACGGGGCCTATCTGGACCGGGCCACGGTGACCGTGAGCGCCACCGACCACGGCGGCTCGGGCGTCGAGCGGATCGAGTACTCCCTCGACGGTGGTCCCTATCTGCTCTACGGCGCACCGGTCGTGGTCGACCGGACCGGCTATCACACCGTCCACTACCGGGCGACGGACCGGGCGGGCAACACCTCGGCCGCGCTGCGGACGGCCTTCACCCTCGCCGCGGGCGGCGGGGTCCCGTCGCCCTCCTGTCCGGAGTGGGACGAACGGCTCACCGTGATCGTCGGCACGGTCGACACCGGGGTGCCCAACCGGATGACCCGCTCCCGCTGCACCGTCAACGAGCTGATCGAGGACGAGAAGGCGTGGTCGTCGCACGCGCTCTTCCTCAAGCACGTCGACAAGGTCCTCGACGGGCTGCTGGCGGACGGAGTGGTGGATACCAGGGAGCACCGGAAGGTCTATGCGGCCGCGAAGCAGTCCGGGATCGGCAAGCCCGGCCGGAACACCGGCTACCGCGATCTCTTCGACGGAACGCGGAAGTCCTTCGACCGGTGGCAGCACGTGGGCGGCGGCTCCTTCGCGCTCAACGAGGACGGGTCGATGACCAGCGGCACCACCCGGGGCGGGCTGGGCATGCTCTGGTTCCCGCAGTCCCCGTTCGGGGACTTCTCGCTGAAGCTCCAGTGGCGTGACGACGCGCCCGGCACGGCCAACGCCAACAGCGGTGTCTTCGTCCGCTTCCCGTACGTCCACGAGAACCCGGAGGAGCCGCGCCCCGAGTGGGTCGCCATCAAGTACGGCCACGAGGTGCAGGTCCTGGACCGGCCGGACGGCGATATGTACAAGACGGGTTCGGTGTACGGCTTCGACCGCGTCGGTCTCGCCGGGGCCGGGGTGGTACCGAAGGGCACCTGGAACGACTACGAGATCCGGGTGGTCGGGCAGACGTACTCCGTGTACCGCAACGGGGCGCTGGTCAACACGTTCGAGAACACGGCCGGGCAGAGCTTCGCCCCGCCGCGCGCGGGCGACGTGGGCACGGACGGCCGCAGATACGCCCTCGGATATCTGGGGCTCCAGGTCCACGGCACCACCGATGTGGTCTCGTACCGCAACATCCGGATCCAGGAGCTGTGACACCCGGCTCCTGAAACCCCGTGGGTCCCGCCCGGCCGCACCCGGGCGGGACCCACGGGCGGGTCCGGGCCTCCCGGCGGCCCCGCCCCCTGCCTCGGGGCTATCCGGGCTCGTCCGCGGCGGCGTCACCGGCCGGCTTCTTCTTCGCCCGGCTCGGCTGGACCCGCTTCGGCTCCCCGGGCATCTTCGGATACTCCGGCGGATACGGCAGATCGCCCAGGCCGTGGTCGGCCTCGTCCTTCCGGGCCGCCTCCAGCAGCGGCTCCAGGCTGAACCGGTGGTCGTCCATATCGGCGTGGACGTCGCCCTGCTCCGCGTACCGCGCCGGCATCGTCCTGATGTCGAAGTCCTCGGGCCGGGCCTCGTCGATCTCCTCCCAGCGCAGCGGGGCCGAGACCGGGGCGTGCGGGCGGGGCCGGACGGAGTAGGCGGAGGCGATGGTCCGGTCGCGGGCGGTCTGGTTGTAGTCCACGAAGATCCGTTCGCCGCGCTCCTCCTTCCACCATTTGATGGTCACCCGGTCCGGCATCCTCCGCTCCAGCAGCCGGCCGCAGGCGATGGCGGCCCGCCGGACCTGGACGAAGGTCCAGTCGGGGGTGATGGGCACGAAGACGTGCAGCCCGCGGCCGCCGGAGGTCTTGGGCCAGCCGCGCAGCCCGACACCGTCCAGGACGTCCCGCAGTTCATGGGCGGCGCGCACCGCGTCCTCGTAGTCCGTGCCCGGCTGGGGGTCGAGGTCGATGCGCAGTTCGTCGGGGTGGTCGGTGTCGGCCCGCCGCACCGGCCAGGGGTGGAAGGTGACCGCGCCCAGATTGGCCGCCCAGACCACGGCGGCCGGTTCGGTGGGGCACAGCTCGTCGGCGGACCGGCCGCTGGGGAAGGTGATGTGGGCGGTGGGGATCCACTCCGGGAGGTACTTGGGCGCCCGCTTCTGGAAGAAGGACTCCCCGGTCACCCCGTCGGGGTAGCGCTCCAGGGTGGTCGGGCGGTCCCGCAGGGCCCGGGTGATCCCGTCGCCGACGGCCAGGTAGTAGCGGACCAGGTCCAGCTTGGTGTACCCGCGCTCGGGAAAGTAGACCTTGTCGGGGTTGGAGACCTTGACGGTCCGCTCCCCCACTTCCAGTTCCAGCGCTCGGGCGGCCATGTGCGTCAGGGTATGCCGAGCCGACTTTCCCCGCATACCGGACAATCCTCCTATGGACCTCCCGGTGATGCCGCCCGTGAAACCGATGCTGGCCAAGTCCGTGAAGACCATTCCGCCCGGAATGCAGTACGAGGCCAAGTGGGACGGCTTCCGGGCGGTGGTCCATCGCGACGGCGACGAGATCGTCATCGGCTCCCGCACCGGGAAGCCGCTCACCCGCTACTTCCCCGAACTGGTCACCGCGCTGGCCGCCGAACTGCCGGACCGCTGCGTGGTCGACGGCGAGATCGTGATCGCGCACAACGGCCGGCTCGACTTCGAGCGGCTCAGCGAGCGCATCCACCCCGCCGAGTCCCGGGTGCGGACCCTCGCGGAGCGCACCCCGGCGAGCTTCGTCGCCTTCGATCTGCTCGCCCTCGGCTCCACCTCCCATCTGGACACCCCGCTCGCCGAACGCCGGGCGCTGCTCGCCGGGGCGCTGCGGGAGGCCCGGCCGCCGGTGCACCTGGCGCCCGCGACCACGGACCGGGAGACCGCCCTGGTCTGGTTCGACCGGTACGAGGGCGCCGGACTCGACGGGGTCGTCGCCAAACCGCTCGACCTGCCGTACCGCCCGGACGCCCGGCTGATGTACAAGATCAAACATGAGCGGACGGCCGATGTGGTGGTCGCGGGCTACCGCTTCCACAAGAGCGGACCGGTGGTGGGCTCACTGCTGCTGGGGCTCTACGACGACACCGGAACGCTCCAGCACATCGGCGTCTGCGCCGCCTTCCCGATGAAACGGCGGGCGGAGATGATCGCCGAACTGGAACCGCTGCGGATGGACCCGCCGGACGCCCACCCCTGGGCCGCCTGGACGGACGCGAGCGCCCACGAGTCCTCCCGGCTGCCGGGCGCGGTCAGCCGGTGGACCGGGAAGAAGGACCTGTCCTGGGTGGCGCTGCGGCCGGAGCGGGTGCTGGAGGTGGCGTACGACCATATGGAGGGCACCCGCTTCCGGCACACGGCCCGGTTCCGCCGCTGGCGGCCGGACCGTGACCCGTCCGGCTGCACCTACGCGCAGTTGGAGCAGCCGGCCGGGTACGACCTCTCCGAGGTGCTGTCGGACGGCGGCACCGGCTGAGCACGGACCGGATTCCGGGATCCGCGCCCTGTCCTGTTCCGGCCCCCGCGGCTACCCTCGCCGAACGATCGTTCGACAGGCAACGGTGGCGCGCCGCCGGGACCGGGTCACGGCACCGCCGCGCTCCCCCGGAGAGGACGGCACGATGACGGAGTACGACGGCCACCCGGCCCCGCCGCGCCCCAGCCGCCGGGGCTTACTGGGAACCGCGGCCCTAACCGGCGCCGCGGCGGCCCTCCCCGCCGGTACCGCGCGGGCGGACACCCCCCGCGCCCCGGCCGCCCCCGACGCCCCGCGGGTCGTCCCCGGCGATCCGCGGTACGGGCATCTCGTCGCCCGGGGCGCCAACCGCTTCCGCGGCACACCCGACGAGGTGCGCCCGGTGGAGACCACGGAGCAGGTCGTCCGCTGCGTACGGGAGGCGGTCCGCGGCGGACGCCGGATCGCGGTCCGCAGCGGCGGCCACTGCTTCGAGGACTTCGCCGACCATCCCGGGGTGCGGATCCTCGTCGACACCTCCCGGATGCGCTCGGTGGCGTACGACCCCGCGATGCACGCCTTCGCGGTGCAGCCCGGGGCCACGCTGGAGGAGGTGTACCGGCTGCTCCACCTGGGCTGGGGCGTCACCGTACCCGGCGGCTACTGCCCCGACGTCGGCGTCGGCGGCCATGTCCCCGGCGGGGCGTACGGCCCGCTCTGCCGCCTGTACGGACTGCTCTCCGACCATCTGTACGCGGTGGAGACGGTCGTGGTGGACCGCGCGGGCCGGGCCGGGGCCGTGGTTGCCCGCCGGGAGCCCGGCGACCCGGCCCGCGATCTGTGGTGGGCGCACACCGGCGGGGGCGGCGGTACGTTCGGGATCGCCACCCGCTACTGGTTCCGCTCCCCCGGCACCACGGCGGCCACCCCGCCGGAACGCCTGCTGCCGGTACCGCCCGCGACCGCGCTCACCTTCTCGGCCCACTGGGACTGGGCCGCGCTGGACGAGGCCGCCTTCGTCCGGCTCGCCGACAACTACGGCCGCTGGGCCGAACGGAACGCGGCCCCGGGCATTCCCGCCGCCGCGCTGTACGCCGAACTCGCCCTCGGCCGCCGGAGCGCCGGGGGCGGGCCGTTCCTCTTCGGCCAGGTCGCCATGGACGGCCCGGAGGCCGAACGGCTGCTGGACGGACTCGTCACCGCGATGTCGGAGGGCACCGCCCCGCCCGTCTCCCGCAGCTCCCGGCGGCTGCCCTGGCTGACGGCCGCCCTGCGCGGCTCCGGCGAGAACTCCGTCGGCGATCTGCGGATCAAAGTGAAGTCGGGCTATCTCCGGCGGCGCTTCACGGCCCGTCAGCTCGCCGCCGTACACCGCCATCTGAGCCTTCCGGGCACCGCGCCGTACGGCAGTGTCGCGCTCTGCACCTACGGCGGGCAGGTCAATGCGGTCGCCCCGGCCGCCACGGCCGCCGCCCAGCGGGACTCCGTCCTCAAACTGCTCTACCTGGCCGCCTGGAACGATCCGGCCGACGACGCGGCCGGCCTGGACTGGATCCGCGCGTTCTACCGGGACGTGTACGCGGACACCGCCGGTGTCCCGGCCCCGGGCGGCAACAGCGACGGCACGTTCATCAACTACCCGGACACCGATCTCGCCGACCCCGCCCTCAACACCTCGGGTACCGGCTGGCAGACGCTCTATTTCAAGGAGAACGCCGCCGCGCTGCGCCGGGCCAAGGCCCGCTGGGATCCGCTCGGCGTGTTCCGGCACACGCTCTCGGTACCGGGCGGCCGCTGAACCGGCACGTTCCGGCCGGACCGCCCGGCGCACCGGCGAGGCGCCCTTGGCCGTCAACTCCCCGGCGTCGTATGATGATCGATTCGGGTGTGCGGTGCACATTGTCGTAAGGTATGTCGCCGGTACTGCCGGTGGCACGGGCCCGGGCGGGCCCCGCGGTGCGCATCTCCCGTACGACAGCCTCGCTCCGGCCGTTCCCGGACCGGACCGGGGCACGGCGGGCGAGGGCCGTCGCGTCGCTCCGCCCGTCTCAGGTCCTTGCACCCACCCGCGGGCCGGCTCCCGCTCCGCACCGCGCGGACGGGGGGCCGGCCGGGTTCCGGCATCGCCTTCCCCGTGGCCGGGCGCCGACGCGCCCGCGTACGGGGCGAATTCAATGGGGCGGCCGGTGACGGCCGGAGCAGAAGAAGGACTGGACACCGTGACCGCGTCGCCGCTCGTTCCCGTACCGATTCCCGACCGTGTCGCGGCGCTGATCGGTTCCTGTATGCCCGAACGCGTACTGATGGCCGAGATGGAAGCCGACAGCGCGGCGCGGGAGATGGGCCTGCTGCGCAGTCCGTTCCATGGCTCGCAGGCGGCCGACCGGGAGAAGCTGCTGTCGGCGGTGGCCCGCGCGAACAAAGTGCTGGCGGCCTACAACCCCCGGCTGATGATCCTGCCGGGCAGCGTCCACTGATCCCCCGGGGTGCCGGGGGCCGCGCTATTCGATGAACGTCCCGTCGACATAGACCCAGGCCCCGCCCACCCGCTCGAAGGTGCTGCGCTCGTGCAGCTCGCCGCGCTGTCCGCGCTGCCGGTAGCGGGCCCGGAAGGTGACCGTCCCCGCGGTGTGGAACGCGCTGCCGTCGGTGGTGCCGGTGATCTCCAGGCCCTCCCAGACCATCCGGGGGTCCAGTTCCAGTTGCGGCGGCCGGGTGGCGGGGTGCCAGGTCCGCAGCAGATACGCCGTGTCCCCGGCGACGAACGCGCTGTAGCGGGAGCGCATCAGCAGCTCCGCGGTGGGCGCCTGGGCCTCGCCCGCGTGGAACCGCCCGCAGCACTCGCCGTAGACGGCGGGCAGCCCGCAGGGACAGAGCGTGGCGGCGGTCAGCTCACCGGGGGCGGGGGCGCGCCGGGAGCGCGCGGATCGAGAGGCCATGGGTCCATTGTCGGGCGGGGGCGGGCGGGGGACTAATCGGCGGGGGCGGGGGAGCCCTGCGGCCGGTCGATGAGTTCCCCGTAGGGAACGATCTCTCCGACGAACCTCTCGGCGCGGCTTCTGAGAGATGCCCCGTCCTCACCTTCGAAGACCGGAGACCGCCCGCTTTCCAGCTCCCGGTGAAGGATTTCGCACAGCACGGCACGGGCCTTGGGCCCCTGAGGCTCCTCGCACAGCTGCACCAGTCCCGCCGCCTCGTACTCCATCACAATGCCGAGCAGCTCCAGGAGCCGCTGCCGGTACACGTCGTGGCCGTTGTGCTGGTCCAGCCCGCGCAGCAGGACCCTGCAGCACTGGAGATTGGCGGGATCCGTCAGGCGGAGCACCAGCTCGGCGGGAAGCCGCGTCACATCCGTCTCCAACTGGCGCAGGACGAGCGCACGTATCACGTCCCAGGCCGGCGACCGGGAGCCACGCTTCAGGTATTCCTCGATGCGTTCGTACTCGGCGGCCAGGTCCCTACCTCCTTCCACTCCGGCGAGCAGCAGGCTGGTCAGGGCATGGGCGAGGGAGACCGCGGGCCCGTCCGCCGTGTCGATGAACGTGGTCACCGCCTCCGGGAAGGCCTCGAAGTACGGATCGGCGGCATGGAGCACGATGGCATCGCTGGCGCCGCCCGAGACCAGCATCTTGTGGCGGATCTGCTCCGGCCGGGAGCGGATGAACCCGAGGGTCTGGCCCTCCCGGTCGCGTCCGCTCCGGTTGAACAGCCAGTGGACGTCGACGGAGCGCCACTCCGGGGCGGAGCCGTAGGCGGGTTCGATCTCCAGGTCCTGCCGGTCGCCGTGCCAGGTCTCGCGGATCCGGAGGGCCATGGCGAAGTCGGTCCACTCGCCCTCGCGGAACGCGGCCCGCCAGAGCAGGACCCGGCGGTGCCAGAGCGCCTCGGGCTTGTCGGCGTCGGGGAACAGCTCCCGGCCCCGCAGGCCGCCGGTGACATGGACCGTCAGCAGGACGATGTTCGCCGAGTAGAGGCCGTGGCGGGAGGAGGTGGCGCGGGTCTCGGGGCGGTAGTCGGCGTAGCGGTGCTCGGTGCGGGTGCGGTGGTCGGCGAGCACGGTCAGCAGCAGTTCGCCGAGGCGTTCGCGGTCCGGGGCGGCGATGCGGTCGATCCGGGCGGCGGCGAAGCGGAGTATCTGCCGGGAGGCGAGGGTGGCGTACGAGAGGATGACGTACACCAGGTCGTCGTCGACCCGGGTACGGCCCACCGCGAGTGCCGGACGGTGTCCGAGCAGCCCCTCCAGGAGCTGGACGGCGAGCCGGGCGACGAGGTACTCCCCGAAGGTGGCGTGGAGGAACTCGTAGGTCGCGAGCCGTTCGGTGTCGCGGTACGCCTGGGAGCGCTGGACGAAGAAGAACCGGCCGAGGGCGATCTCGCCCTGGTTCAGGGGCGCCTGGAAATCGTCCCCGGCGGCCGCGGTACGGCCGAGGAGAGCGGTGAGGTCCGCCTCTGCCTCCTGGGAGGTGATCCACTGACGGCGGCGGTTGAGCATGCCGAAGGAGATCAGGGAGAGCCGCTGCAACTCCTGTTCGGCCCGGTCCGCGAGGGCGCGTTCGCCGATCCCGGGGGCGGACTTGAGGACCTCGCGGGTGGCGAAGGAGGTCAGCAGCTCCTCGTAGAGCGCGGCCTCGTTGAGGGCGACCCCGCCGCCGGTGGCCCGCTGGAGGGCGTTGTCGGTGCCGTCGTAGAGGGCGAGCATCAGCAGGAGCAGCGGCTGGGAGGCGAGTTCGCCGTGGCGGACGGCGACCTCGGCGGGCAGCGGGTTCAGACCCCGGCTCGCGAGATAGCCGGCATTGATCCGGTTCCACCACTCCAGCCAGAGTTCGACCTGGACATCGCTGAACGGCTCCAGGCGGAGGGCGACCGTGCCCTCCGGGTAGCGGGGGCGGTCGGCGACCGCGGTACGGCTGGTGACCATCGCGTAGACGGGCCGGCCCTGGTCGGCCTCGCGCTGCTGGAAGCGGGCGACCCGGCCCAGGAAGTCGGACTGGCTGACGCCGGTGGCCTGGAGGAGTTCGTCGTAGCCGTCGAAGAGGAGGACGGGGACGACGTCCCCGGCGGCGCGCATCAGCTCCGGCCAGGTGACGCGTTCGCCGGTGGCGGCGCGGATCGCGTATTCGATCTGGTCCTGGATTTCGGCGTTGGAGGGCACTTCGCGGAGCAGGATCCGGACCGGCAGATATCCGGCGGACGGCAGCCGGGCGGCGAGGATCTTGGTGAGGACGGATTTGCCCGCGCCGGGCTGGCCGAGGACGACCAGGGGGGTGCGGGTGTACGCGGGCTGGGTGAGCAGTCCGGCCAGGCATTCGGTGAGATCGGCCCGGACCCCGGTCTGCGACCACCAGTCCTCGTCCGCAGGGTCCGAGGCGCCGGGTACGACCTCACGGAGCCGGAAGAGGGGGTCGATATAGCCCTCGGCGAGGCTGGGCAGGGTCACTCCGGCGGGGGCGTTGCCCTCGGAGAGGATGGGCCGGGTGAGGGCGGCGTGGTAGCCGGTGGTGAGAGCGGCGGCGGCATGGCCGGGGGCCGCGGCGGCGCTGAGGCCGGTGAGCGCGGCCTCGATACCGTCGAGTGAGCGGCGGACGGTGCTGCGGGTGGCCTGGTGGTCGGTCTGGCCGGACCAGAAGCCGAATTCGGGGACTTCCTGGGCGAGCTGGGCGTACAGCTCCTCATAGCGGTCGACGGCCCGGGCGATGAGGGTGTCGTCGATCCGCGCCACCAGGTTCCGGGCCCTGTCGTCGAGCTGCTCGTAGAGGGCGAGTCCCTGTACGAACCGGACCAGAGACGCCTGAAATCCGACGTACTGGATCCGGATCCCCCGGAGGTTCTCCTCGTACGGGGAATGCGGCGCGGGCGGGCCGATCGGGTACTCCACCAAGGCCCGGAAGAAGTCGTCACCCGGCGAGCCCCCGCCCGTGATGGCCACCTGCTCCCTTCCGGTCAGCTCCAGGTCCTGGAGCCTGAAAGGGAGTTCGGCCTCGCCGAGTGTCTCGAACCACGCCGTGACCACGATGACGGTGTGCGCCGCGGTGATGCGCTCCGACCGGGTGGCGCGGTCCGCCTCGGTGAGGCCGCCGCGCAGACCGGCCGTCAGTTCGCGGCCCATCCGGAGCATCCGACCCTGGGCGTCGAGCAGATTGAGTACGGCGTCGCTGACTCCGCCGGTCGCCACCGAGAGCACTCCCCCGAGCGCCCGGTCGGCGGCGGCGAGCCCCGCGCTGTCCCCCGTCAGAATGGCCACCGCGTCGCGGTAGTTGAGCTGCCGTCGTCCCCGCACCGGCTCCCCCGTCGATCTTCCGGCCCACTGTCCGCGTCCGGTCTACCACGGACGGGTACCGGCGATCGAATGGCTGCCCGAATTGTCCGGCGGGGATCGTCGCCCGGTCCGACACGTGGTCTCCCTGCGGAACGGGACCGCTGCCTCATGTGCCCGGGACACCGGGACGACCAGCATGAAGCCCGTCAACGAGAACCGCGGGGGCCGGGCGCACCACGGGCCCGGTCGCCCCCGCGTGGATTTCCTGGGGAGGAAAAAATGCCCGGAACCCTTCGCCGCCGCGCCACCATTGGTGCGATCAGCCTGATGCTGGCCGTGCCGCTGGGTCTCGCGGCCCCGACGGCAGGGGCTGCCGAGAAGCCCGCCGCCAAGTCCGCCGCTGCCAAGACCGCCACCGCCAAGACCTTCGCCCAGCTCAAGGCCCAGAACGAGATCGTCAACGGCCTCCGGGTGCAGAACCTCTCGGGAAGCAGTGGCGTCTGGGTCATGATCGACAACAAGCGCTACGGGGTCCCCAACATGGTCACGTACAACAACCTGTTCTACAACTGGAACATCCAGGTCGTGTACGACTTCGAGAACATCCCGGTCGGCGGCCATCTGACCCACGACGCCCATCTGATCACGTCACCGTCCTCGGACACGGTCTGGCTGCTCACGGGCGGCCAGAAGCGGGGGATCACGGGCCCGGCCTTCAGCAAATACCAGTTCGACGGGAACAAGATCCAGTCGGTCCGCGACATCGTGCTCGACTCCATCCCGCGGGGCCTGAACGTCGCCCTCTGACAGCTGTAGGAGCATCCCGTCGGCGCAGCGAGAATGCCCCGGCCCCGCTCGTCCGTGCCCCCGGCCGTCGTGGCCGGGGGGTCCGGCCTCAGGCGCCCCGCGGGGCGGTGAAGGGGACGGCGGCCGCCGTGGTGACGAACTCGGGGTCCGAGCCCAGGGCGTGTTCCGCGACGCGGGAGACGACCGGGGCCGGGAGGTCGTCCAGGGCGTACGTCGTATGGGTGTCGTGCGGCAGAACTACCCGCAGGCCGTGGTCGAGGGCGCCGCGGGCCGTCGCGCTCACGCACATCTCGGAGAGCACTCCCGCGATCACCGCGCTGCGCACTCCGTGTCCGTCCAGCAGTTCACCGAGGCCGGTGTCCTCGAAGCCGTCGTCGCTCTCCTTGCGGACGACGCTCTCCCGGGGGGACTCCCGGACCGGGAGGTGCAGTTGCCAGCCGGGCGTTCCGGGTTCGTCCGGGGCGCCCGGTTCGCCGTCGTTGCGGAGGTGGACGACGACGGCGTCCGCCGCCCGGGCGCGCTCCAGCAGCGCCGACAGCCGGGTGACGAGCCCCGCCGCGCCGGGGACGGCGTCCGGGCCGGTGAGGAATGCGGTCTGGACGTCCACCAGGATCAGGGCCTCGGCGGGGGCGTCCGGGGTCTCCCGGCGCGGCACGGAGTGCCATACGCCGTCGCGGACGAAACCGCCTCCGGACGGGTGCCCGTTCTCCGCCGTGTCCATGGTGTTTTCCCTTCTTGCGCCGGACGATCTTCCTCACCGTACGCCGTCCGGGCACTACGCCGTCCGGGCCTTGTGCCGTCCGGGCCCTGCACGGTCAGGCCCACTGGTCGAAGGCCAGCCGGGCGACCAGCAGCAGCACCACGGTCAGCAGGACGCCCCGGACGAAGCCGTTGCCCTTGCTCAGCGCCATCCGGGCGCCGACGGTGGCGCCGAGCAGGTTGAACACCGCGAGGACCGCCGCGAGCTGCCAGATCACGGCGCCCTGGTAGGCGAACATCGCCAGCGCGCCCGCGTTGGTGCAGACGTTGACCACCTTGGCGGTAGCGGACGCCCCGACCAGGTCGAGATGGAGTACGGCGGTGAGCGCCAGCACCAGGAAGGTCCCGGTGCCGGGGCCGATCAGCCCGTCGTAGAACCCGATACCTCCGCCGACCAGCACGATCGCGGCCACCGTCCGGGCCCTGGTCACCTCGGGCCGGGGGCCGTCGGGGGCGCTGCCGAAGCGGGGGCGGAGCAGGACGAACGCGGCTACGGCGAGCAGGACGGCCATGATGACGGGGCGGAGTACGGCGCTGCTGATGCCGGCCGCGAAGAAGGCGCCCGCCATGGATCCGGCGAGGGCCGCGAGTCCGATGCGTACCGCCGTCCGTACGTCGATCGCGGCCCGGCGCAGATAGGTCGTGGCGGCGCCCGCCGTGCCCACGATGGCGATGGCCTTGTTGGTGCCGAGGACATGGGCGGCGGGGACCTGCGGCAGTCCGAGGAGCAGTGCGGGGAGCAGCAGCAGTCCGCCGCCGCCCACGACCGCGTCGATCCACCCCGCCGCCGCGGCGGCGAATGCGAGCAGTACCAGTGTGGTCAGTGATATGTCGTCGGGCACGGAGCGAACCCTAGGTGACCGCTGTACCGGCCACGCGGTGCGCCCGGGGAGTGGACGCGCCGGGCCCGCGGGGCGCCCCGTTCCCGGCCGGTACCGGCGAGTAGGGCCCCGGACGGCCCGGTACGGCCCCGTACCGCCCCCGGAAAATGACGAACGGCGTGCGCGGCTTCCGCCCGCACGCCGTTGTTCGGCCCGTGTCCCGGCCGCGCTCCGCGGCTGCACCCGCGCCCGCGCCCCGCCGGGTCCGCTCAGGTCAGCAGGAAGTCGGCCTTCCCGGACTTGGCGCCCTGGATGAACGCGGCGATCTCGCCGGGTGTGTAGATCAGCGCCGGGCCGTCGGGGTCGGCGGACTGCCGCACGGCCACCCGGCCGTCGGCCAGCTTCATGGTCTCGAAGCAGTTGCCGCCGTTCCCGCCGCTCCACGGCTTGTGCCAGCCCGCCTCGCCCAGCTCGGTGGCCGGCATGCCGTTGTATATGTGATCCATTCACAGCTCCTTGCGGAGATCGTTGAGGATCTCCTTCGTGCGTTGTGCAGTCGCGGCCTGGGCCGCCATGCGGTCCAGGACCTCAAGGTGCGAGGCGACCTCGGGCCGGGCGTCGAGATAGACGGCACCGCTGAGGTACTCGCTGTACACCATGTCCGGGAGCTCGGGGACCGCGAACCGGAACAGCACGAACGGCCCGTAGGTGCCGGGGTGGTGTCCGGAAGCGAACTCCGCGATCTGAAGGGTGACATGGGGCAGTTCGGCGCCTTCGAGCAGTTTCTCGACCTGCTCGCGCATCACGCCGGGACCGCCGACGGGCCTGCGGAAGACCGTCTCGTCCATGATCACCCAAAGCCGGGGAGCATCGGGCTGGAGCAGCAGTGACTGCCGCTCCATCCGCAGCGCCACATGGCGCTCGATGTCCTCGGGGTCGGTCTGCCCGATGGCACCGCTGAGCATGATGGCCCGGGCGTAGTCCTCGGTCTGGAGCAGGCCGGGGACGAAGTGCGGTTCGTACGCCCGGATGAGGCTGGCGGCCCCCTCCAGGCTGACGTACATGCTGAACCAGCCGGGCAGCACATCGTGGAAGCGCTGCCACCAGCCGGGCTTGTTCGCCTCCTCGGCCAGTTCGATGAACCCGCGTGCCTCCTCCTCGCTGATGCCGTAGGCGTCCAGGAGCAGCTGGACGTACGGGATCTTCAGCGCGACCTCGGCGGTCTCCATGCGGCGAATGGTGCCCGCGGCGACGCGGAGGACCTTGGCGGCCTCCTCGCGCTTGAGCCCGGCGCGCTCGCGCAGATCCTGCAGGCGCTTGCCGAGAACGACCTGCCCCACCGTGGGGGCGGACCGCGGTTCACTCACTTCGAAGACCTCCCCAAGTGCTGGTGCGAGCAGTGTGCCACGCACCCAGTGTCGCTGAATATGCCCACTCTGAAAAATTCACAGTGACCCTTGCCAAAATGTCGATTGCAGCGGGACAGTGTTGGTGTGAACCACGACACGCGCCATGTCCCCCTCCTGGATCCGTGCTCGGAAGCCGACCACCATCGGTACGGCTTCGAGCTGCCGGCGCGTGTCGAGTACGTCTCCAGAGCCCGCAGGCTCACCCGCGACCGGCTCCGCTGCTGGGGTATCGGCGGGGATGCGCACGACACCGCCATGCTGGTGATGTCCGAGCTGGTGACCAATGCCGTGGTGCACAGCGGCAGCCATCTGATCTCCTGCGAGCTGCTCAACGACGTCGAGCATCTGCGGATCAGCGTGCGGGACCAGGGATGCGCGCCCTCGGGCCCCCAGGTCTGCCACTCGCGGGACGCGGAGGAGCGGGGACGGGGGCTGCTGCTCGTGGAGGCGGTCTCCCGGGCCTGGGGGGCGCATTCCGCCCAGTACGGCTCCGGCCGGACGGTCTGGGCCGAGCTGGCCCATGCGAGCGTGCCGTACGGAGCGTCCTTTCCGCGGGGGGCGGAGGGGGTGTGCTGACGCGTTTCACGGCTCTCCGCGGCCCGGCCGGTCCCCCCGGCGTCGTCACTCATGGGCACCATGATCCTCAAGGCCCGGGGCGGGGCCGGAGCCGGGGCGCCGGACGGCCGCGTACGCTCCGGCCGGTGCCGTCCCGCGGCGGACGGGGCCACGGCGCGGCCGCCGCCGTGCCGGACTCGGCGACCGTCCGGGCGACTGCCCCGGCGATCACCGCGGATCCGCTCGCCCGGCCCCCCGGCGGAGGCCGGACGGATAGGCTTCCGCGCATGTCGGAAGCCAAGTCGGAAGCCAGTCCGGCCCCCGAACACGAGGGGCTCACACCACGCCAGGCCCGCCGGGTCCGCATCGTCCTCTCCACCGTGATCATGATCGCGGTGGGGACGGTTCTCACCCTGCGCCTCGGCAGCACGCATTCGGTACTGACGATGGGCTTCTACGGTGTCGCGCTGATCATGTCGGGCAGCGCGCTGGTGCTCAGCAAGGCCGGACGGACCAGAGTCGCCACGGCGGTCCTCGGCGCCGGGGTCGCCCTGGTGCTCGCCGCGGAATGGGCCGTGGCTTCGCTGCGATGAACCGTCCCGGGCGACGACGGCGCCCGGGCAGACACGGTGATCCGCAGCGGACGGGGGAAACGGGGGGAATGGGGAAGGGGGAGAGGTCCGGGCCCCTGCTTGGGGAAGACGGGGGCCCGGACCTCGGAAACGCCGGGGGCAGCGTCGCGGGCCCGGACCGGGCGCGGCCGGCCGCGCGGCTCTCAGGGGGTCCGCGCCGGCCACATGCACCGTCCGGGCGCGCGGCGGGCCCGCACCACTGCGGCGGGGAGCTGCTGAGACATGCGGACATGTTCGTGCCAGGGCCCGGTCCTGACAAGGCCCGCCCACTACGGAACGTCCAATTCCGGTTGCCGCCGCGGCTCCGGACGCCCTGTCAGTACTTTTAAGGCGCCCCGCCGCCCGGGCGGGGCGCCGGGGCGGTCAGGCCCCTCCGACGGCCCTCAGATGGGGCCGGGACACCCTGCGCCGCGCCTCCGGGGCGCCGGGGGTCGGCGCCCGGTGCTCGCGGAGCACCATCGTCATCCGGGTGAAGCCGCAGTCCTCCAGGGTCGCCGGGGTCTCGTCGACGATCCGGCACTCGGCCCGGCCCCAGCGGGGGTCGGGGTGGTACACCGTCCGCACGGCACCGTCGTGGTGGACGGCGGCGGCGCCGGTCGCCCGGACCCAGTGCGGCAGACCGCAGCGGTACGCCGCGTCCATGATCGGGTCGTCCTCGATCTCCTGGCGAATGGCCTGAAGCACACTGTCGTCCGCGTACCGCTCCAGCGCGGTCTCCAACTGGGCGAGCAGCGGCAGGCACCAGCCCGTCTCGCGGTCGCCGAGCACGGCGCCCGCGTCCGGGTGGAAGAGCACGAACCGCAGGAAGTTCTGCTCGGGCATCGCCGTCGGATGCGGGCTGACGTCCCGGAACAGCTCCTGGTACGCGGGGTTGGCGTGGGTCACGTCCCAGCGCCGGTCGAAGAGGACCGACGGCAGCGGTACGGCGTCCATCATCACCGCATAGTCCCGCAGATACGCCTGGGTGGCCGGGTCCCCGGGCGGCTCCGGCGCGGCGGACTTGGGCAGCGAGCCGGTGGACGGCGGGAAGGGCAGCAGCGGACCGACCGGCGTACGGCGCGGGAAGGCGGCGCCCGAGGGCCGCGCGGGCCCCAGCGGGAGGATGTCCTTCCGGCGGGCGGGCGGGGTGTGCTGCGGCGCCGGCATCTCCCGGTCCACGGCGAGCCGGAACAGCCAGCCGCCCTGCTGGTCCGTCATCTCCAGCGCCTTCACCAGGGCGTGCAGCCGCTCCTCGGACCACTCGTTGGCCGGGGTGCGCTCCCAGGAGCCGTAGGTGCGGATGCTGATGTCCAGGCGCGCCGCCACATCGGCCACGCTGAGCCCGAGTTCCTCACGGCGTCCGCGCACCAGATCGGCGAATCTCCTCGCGCGGAGCGTGCCCCGGCCGCCACCGGCCGCCGTGCACCCCCGACGCCCGTGGACACCAGGACGGTCGGCCCCCGTCTCATGTGTCATCGAGAACGCCACCCTTCTCGAATTTCCCGCCGCGGCGGCGTCTGCTGATCTTCACCCCGCCCCGCGATCCTGCTCCTGCTCGGCAGAGCATGTCAACTATCGTGGCATTCCGCGCCCCCGACCGAAGGATTCTCGCCACAGATGTGGCAAAAGCTGGTTGCCCGGCTCCGGAACCGTTAATCTCCGGGCAGCCAACTGTGTGCGGAGCCCTCTCGCGTGATCTAGGAGACCTACTGGTGACAGACGGCTTCTCGGTTCCGGGTCCGGCAGCCGCAGACACTCTGGCGGCGTCGGTCTCCCGGGTCGCCGAACTCGCGGACCGCCTGGGACTGAGCCACGGCGAGGTCTTCGACGTCCAGCAGCTCTCGGAGGCGTCCGGTGTGCCGCCCGAGGTGGCCGCCGCGCTCCTCGACGGCCGCCCGGCCGGGGAACCCGATCTCCAGGCGCGCTTCCTCCAGCGCTTCGACCTGCTCCGCCGCACCCGGCTCAAGCCCAACGGCCGCCGCTACACCCAGCAGGAGATCGCCGACGGCGCCGGGATGTCCCGGCAGCAGGCGGGCGCCCTGATCAACGGCGACCGCCGCCCGACGATGGAACACTGCGACGCCATCCAGCGGTTCTTCGGCGTCCATGCCGGTTTCCTCACCGCCGAGGACTGCGAGGCGCTCAACGACGCCCTGCTCCGCACCGAGCAGAAGCTCCTCAAGGACTGGTCGGGCGAGGGCGATCCGCTGGAACGGCTCCTTCTCGACCACGGGGTCCGCGGTATCGCCTGGCGCGCCGCGCAACTGCCCACCGACAAGCACCGCGACAAGGTCACGGAGTGGCTGGACATGCTCCTGGAGAGCGTCAAGCCCGCCCGACCGAGTGAATCGGCCGATTCCGGCGCCTTCGGCGGCGCGAACCAGACGGAAACGTGACTTCATTCCCGGCCCCTTTCCGCGCGACGATAGGGAGCACGGAGGCCGGTGGCGGCACCGCGCGGACGCGGCCGGCACCGACGGGAGCGGTCGGGAGGGGAGGAGAACGGTGAGCATTGGCAAGCGGATGCGTCGGCTCTGCGGCGAACTGGTCGGCGCGATCGACCTGCCCGCCCCCGCCGCCCGGCCCGGGGACCTCTACACGGCCCTGTGCGAGGCGATGAGCGCCCACCGCGGCCGCCCGGTCCGCCACCGTACGGCCGCCTTTCCCGCGGGCACGGCGAGCGGGCTCTGGCTCGACATGGCCGACCAGGACCTGATCGTCATCGAGGAGCGCACCGCGCCCGCCCATCAGCTCGTCATCCTGGGCCATGAGCTGTGGCATATGGAAGCGGGCCACTGTACGCACCACGTGGACGGCGCGGCCGTCGCCGCGCGGCTGCTGTCGGACGACACCGACCTGCGGGACACGGTCCTCAGGGTCGCCGCGCGCACCCGGTTCGACCAGGCGGAGGAGAACGAGGCGGAGAGCTTCGGCGTCCTGCTCGGCAGCCGCTGCCGCACCTGGCTGGCCGGGGCCGGCGCGGCCGGGCGCACCGCTCCGCCGCGCGACGGACTGGCCGGCCGCATCGAGGCATCCCTCGGCCTCGGCTACCGCGGACCCCAGGGCTGAGGCCGCGTGGACGACACCGCGCGCCCTGCGCGGCCCGATCACCCCGATCCCTCCGGGCGCCCGGAGGACCGGCCGCCGGGTGGCGACGGCGTACCCGAGGAGATACCGACCGGCCTCCCGCCCGCGGTGGAGCGGATACCGACCGGCCTCCCGCTCGCCGTGGAGCGGATACCACCGGCCCGGAGCGGCTTCCCGGCCGACCGCTGCACCGCCGAGCACTCCCCCGCCGTCCGCGCCGCGGGGCCCGAGCACACCCCCGCCGTCCGCCCGGCGGGACCCGAGCACACCCCGGCCGTCCGCGCCGCGGCGCCCCGGGCGGCAGCCGCGCGCGAAACCGCCGACGACCGCGGCCCCGGCCTCCGGGCGGGGACCGCGCCCGTGCCGCCGCACCGGCCGGGCCAGGACCGGGGCCACCCGCTCGCCGCGGGCCCGCCGCCGGTACCGGAGGCGTTCGAACGGCTGAGGCTCGCCCCGGGCCGTTCCCCGGTCCGCCCGGGCCGTGATCCGCTGGAGCCCAAGGCGGGCCGGGACACCGTACGGCGCCACAATCTGAGCCTGGTGCTGCGCGCGGTCCGCGACGCCGGAGAGACCACCCGGGCCGGGATCTCCGCCCGGTCCGGCCTGACCAGGGCCGCGATCTCCTCCCTGGTGGAGCAGTTGCTGGAGGCCGGGTTCCTCTCCGAGTCGGGGAAGACCTTCAGCGGTCAGGCCGGACGGCCCGGCACGGTCCTCAAAATGGCCAGAACCGGAGTCGCGGGCCTCGGCGTCGAGATCAACGTCGACTATGTCTCCGTCTGCGTCGTCGACCTGGCCGGCACGGATCGCGTACGGCTCGTGGAACACCTCGACAACCGCGGCGGCGCGCCCGCCCGGGTGCTGGCCCGGGCCGCCCGGATCGCGGCCCGCGCCCTGGCCTCGGCCGACGAGCAGGAGCTGCGCCCGGTCGGCGCGGCGCTGGCCCTGCCCGGCCTGGTGTCCGCGGGTACGGTCCGTTCCGCCCCCAATCTCGGCTGGAGCCGGGTGCTCGCCGAGAGCCTGTTCGCCGAGGCCCTCACCGCGCAGCGCCCGCACCGGCCGGTCCTGCCGGTGCGCGCCGAGAACGAGGCCAATCTCGCGGCGCTGGCGGAGCTGTGGTTCGGCGGGCTCGGGGACGCCCGGACCTTTCTGTACGTCAGCGGGGAGATCGGGGTCGGCGGCGCGCTGGTGCTCGGCGGTGAACTACTGCGCGGGGCGCACGGGTTCGCCGGGGAGATCGGCCATGCCCTGGTGGCGCCGGACGGCCCCGAGTGCCGGTGCGGTTCCCGGGGCTGTCTCGAACAGTACGCGGGCCAGTCGGCGCTGCTGCGGGCCGCGGGGCTCGACGAGTCGGACGGCGCGACGGCCGTCTCGGAGCTGGCGCACCGGGCCCGCTGCGGGGACGAACGGGCCCTGCTGGCCCTGGCCCGGGGCGGGATGATGCTGGGCCGGGTGCTGTCGGGCGCGGTCAATCTCTTCGACCCGGACGCGGTCGTCCTCGGCGGTATCTACCGCCCGCTGAGTCCTTGGCTGGCGCCGCCCGCCGCCCGGGAGCTGGCCGCCCGGGTGGTGTCCGGGCTGTGGCCGGTGGCGGCGGCGCGGCTGCGCGCGGCCTCCCCGGCGACGGACGCGGTGCGCGGCGCGGCGGCGATGGTCGTCCAGGACGTGCTGACCGACCCCTTGGCGTACGGCCCCCGGGCGGCCGGTAGCTGACCCCGGCCGGACCGTGGCCGGGATCCGGCCACGGTCCGGAGCCCCGGGCCCGCCCGGATCCCCCGGCCCGGCCCGCTACGCCGTGCCGAGGAGGTGGTCCAGCGCCAGCTGGTCCAGTGCCTCGAAGGCCATCCCCCGCTCCGCCGCCGTCTCCGCGTCGAACTCCTCGTACGCCGCCGGGTCGGCCAGCAGCCCCGCGAGGCCGTCCGGGGCGGTGGGTACGGCCAGTTGGTCGAGGCGGGCGGCGCGCAGCGCGTCCCGTACCCGCGGATCGGCCCGGAAGGCGGCCGCCCGGGCTTTCAGGACCAGGTAGTTCCGCATACAGCCGGCCGCCGATGCCCACACCCCGGCCGGGTCCTCCGTACGCGGCGGTTTGAAGTCGAAGTGGCGCGGCCCCTCGTAGCCCGCCGACTCCAGCAGGTCGACCAGCCAGAACGCGGAGCGCAGATCCCCCGCGCCGAACCGGAGGTCCTGGTCGTACTTGACGCCGCTCTGACCGTTGAGGTCGATATGGAAGAGCTTTCCGGCCCAGAGCGCCTGGGCGACGCCGTGCGGGAAGTTCAGGCCCGCCATCTGTTCGTGGCCGACCTCCGGGTTGATCCCGAACAGCTCGGGCCGCTCCAGGCGTTCGACGAAGGCCAGGGCATGGCCGACGGTCGGCAGCAGCAGATCGCCGCGGGGCTCGTTGGGCTTGGGCTCGACGGCGAACCGGAGAGGGTAGCCCTGTTCGGTGACGTACTCGCCGAGCAGGTCGAAGGCTTCCTTCAGCCGGTCCAGCGCGGCACGGACGTCCTTGGCCGCGCCGGACTCGGCGCCTTCCCGCCCGCCCCAGGCGACATAGGTCCGGGCGCCGAGCCGGGCCGCGAGGTCGATGTTGCGGATCGTCTTGCGGAGCGCGTACCGCCGGACGTCCCGGTCGTTGGCGGTGAAGGCGCCGTCCTTGAACACGGGGTGGGTGAAGAGGTTGGTGGTGGCCATCGGGACGACCAGGCCGGTGGCGTCCAGGGCGGCGCGGAAGCGGTCGATCCGCTGCTCCCGTTCGGCCTCCGGTGCCCCGAAGGGGATCAGGTCGTCGTCGTGGAAGGTGACGCCGTAGGCGCCGAGTCCGGCCAGCCGGTGGACGGTGTCGGCGGGGTCCAGGGCCGGGCGGGTGGCGTCGCCGAAGGGATCGCGGCCCTGCCAGCCGACGGTCCAGAGGCCGAAGCTGAACCGGTCGTCGGGGGTGGGAAGGAACTCCGTCATGGCGCTGACCACCTCGGATCATGGGCTGCCGGGATTTGTTCGTACCACTGACTAATCATGCAGACGGCACGAGATTTACAGAAGACCTCCAACATCTGTTGGCTGAACAGGGGTTGCCGTATTTTGTTCGCCGGAACTCCAAATCAAGGGCCGGCTCTGTCGGCGACCCGGAGAGGTGGGGCGATGCCCGCTCAGGCCGTCGTCATCGGTGTGGACAGCTCGACCCAGTCGGCAAAAGCGGTGTTCACCGAGGCGGCCACCGGCCGCACCCTCGCGGTCGGCCGGGCCGCCCATGAGGTCACCGGCACGGCCGGGGCCCGGGAGAGCGACCCCGAGGGGTGGTGGCGGGCGCTCCGCGAGGCCGTCGCGCAGGGGCTGGCGGAGTCGGGCGTACGGCCTTCGGCGGTGACCGGGATCGCGGTCGCGGGCCAGCAGCACGGGCTGGTCGTCCTGGACGGGCGCGGGCGGCCGGTCCGGCCCGCGCTGCTGTGGAACGACACCCGGCCGGCACCGCAGGCCGCCGCGCTGGCCGGGGCGCTGCCGGGCGGGGCGCGGGAGTGGGCCCGGCGGACCGGCTCGGCGCCGGTCGCCGCGCTCACCGCCGCCAAATGGCGCTGGCTGAGGGAGCACGAACCGCGCGCGGCGGCGGCCACGGCGGCCGTACGCCTCCCCCACGACTACCTCACCGAGCGGCTCTCCGGAGTCGCGGCGACGGATCCCGGCGACGCTTCGGGGACGGGCTGGTACGCCACGGCGACCGGGGCCTACGACCCGGAGCTCCTGGACCTCACCGGTCTGGACGCCGGTCTGCTGCCCGGGGTCGCACCCACCGGCGGCACCCGGATCGGCTCCCTCCGTCCGGCCGCCGCGGAGGCCCTCGGGCTGCCCGCGGGGATCGCGGTGGCCGCGGGCACGGGCGACAACATGGCCGCGGCGGTGGGGCTGGGGCTGGGCGGCGCGGGGCTGCTGGACCGGCCGGTGCTGAGCCTCGGCACCTCGGGCACGGTGTACGCGGCGACCCGCGCCCGGCCGGTGACCCCGGCCCTCTCGGGCTTCGCGGCGACCGACGGCACGTACCTCCCGCTGGCCTGCACCCTCAACTGCACGCTCGCCGTGGACCGGATCGCGGCCCTGCTGGGCCTGGGGCGGGACGCGGCCGAGGCGGGCGGGGACCTGGTGCTGCTGCCGTATCTCGACGGCGAGCGCACCCCGGATCTGCCGGGGGCCTCCGGGCTGCTGACGGGGCTGCGGCACACCACCACCCGTCAGCAGATCCTGGGGGCGGCCTACGAGGGCGCGGTGGTGACCGTACTGCGGGCCCTGGACGAGGTCCTCGCGGTCTGCGGATCCGGCGCGGCGGTCCCACCGGGCGGGGGCAGCGCCCCGGGGGCACGGACGGACCAGGCGGGCACGGGCCCGGACCCGGGTGCGCCGACGGGTCCGGGGCGCGGACCGGAAGCGGAGGCCCGTACGCGCACGGGCCGCGGCCCGGAAGCAGGCACCGGCACGGGCCGGGGCCCGGAGGCGGAAGCCGGTGCGCCCACAAGCCCGGGCCCGGAAGCGGGTACCGGCACCTGCCCGGCCCCGGACCCCGCGGCCGTGCCGCTGCGGCTGATCGGCGGCGGGGCCCGCGGCCGTCACTGGGTGGAGACGGTACGGCGCCTTTCCGGCCGCCCCCTGATCGTCCCCGCCGACGCGGATCTCACGGCCCTCGGCGCCGCCGCCCTCGCCGCGGCGGCCGCCGGGTCCGGCGCCGACCCGGTCGCCGTGGCCCGCGCCTGGTCCGCCGCGGCCCCTCCCCCGGTGGAACTCCCCCCGCTGGAACGCGACACGGAGACCTGGGACCGGGTGTCGGCGGCGGTGGACGCCCTCGCCCGGCAGCAGCCCTCGTAAGCCCTGGTTGCTCCTGGCATGAGGGTGAAGTCGCTACTCGGTTGAAGTCGCTGCCCGGTCGATGCCGCTGCTCGGTTGATGCCGCTGCTCGTCGGCGTTGACCTTCAAGTTGGTCGAAGCTTGATGATGGAGCGGTGCCAGAAGATGAACTGATGCCGATCGGGGCCTTCGCCCGGCGCAGTGGTCTGACCTCCAGCGCGTTGCGGTTCTACGCCGACGCCGGGCTGCTGACCCCTGCCGAAGTCGACCCGGTCTCGGGCTACCGCTACTACGGCGCCGGGCAGGTGGCCCGGGCGACCGCACTGCGCCGGCTTCGCGAGCTCGCCATGCCTCTGGCCGATGTCGGTGCTGTCCTTGGTTCCGGGGCCGACGAGGCTGCCCGGCTCCTCGATGAGCATGTCGCCAAGGTCATCGGGGACGCGGCAGCCGTGCAGCGGAAGGCTGCCGTCATCAAGTCCGCTCTCGGCAATGCCCCAGGTCTTCCCATCGCGGCCGTGAAGGGTCCCGTGCTGGCGGCCGCGGTCGAACAGGTCCTGACCGCGGCCGCGTACGAGCCCGGGCCGCCGGGACTCGCCGGTCTGCGCATCGAGGCAGATCCCGCGGCGGTCACCCTGACCGCGACGGATCGGTACCGGCTCTCCACCCGAACCCTGGTACCGGCTGAACCACCGGGCCGGACATGGGCCGGCACGGTCCATGGCGACGAGCTGCGGGCCGCGGTCGCGGCGTGCCGCCGCAGCCCGCTGGTGCGACTCGAAGCGGCCTCGAACGGGATCTGGTTCCGCGTGGCCGGCCAGGAGGACCGGCACTGCCGGCTGCTGCCCGGGGAGTATCCCGACCATCGGCTGATGCTCGCGTCACTGGGCGAGGTCAGCACTCGTGCGACGGTCTCGAAGGATCTCCTCCTGCAAGCCCTGGAGGAACACCCCGGCGAGCGTCTCGGGCTGCATCTCACCTCCCACGGAGTGAGCGTCACGGCAGCGGACGACGAGCACCCCGGCATCCCCCTCGGGGCCACCGTGACAGGCCGGGCGCTCCGGATCCGGTTCGAGCTGACCACGCTCTATCCCGCGGTCAGTACCGCGATCGGCCCCGACGTACTGCTCGACCTACGGGGACACGATCAGCCCGTCACGATCCGCTCCGCCGACCGCGGCGATCTCACCACCCTCGCCATGCCCGTCAAGTCCGGCCACTCCGCCTGAGAAGAACGACGAGGAACAGTCCATGACCACCGCACCCGCCGCCCCCGACCCGACGATGGAAGCGATAGGCCACGCCGTCGCCGAGGGACAGGCCGGCAACAGCGCCTCCGCCCGCCGCAAACTGCTGGCCCTGTGGTCCGCGATCGGTGTCACCGGCGACCCGTTGCACCGCTGCTCGCTGGCCCACTATCTGGCAGATCTCTACGAAGATCCCGCCCAGGCCCTCGCCTGGAACATCCGGGCTCTGGACGCTGCCGGCGCCGTGACCGAGCAGCGCGTCCAGGAGCACCACGCCGGCCTCCAGATCTCCGGTTTCCTTCCTTCCCTGCACCTCAACCTCGCCGACGACTACCGTCGGCTCGGCTCCTTCGAAGCCGCCACCGAACATATCGATGCCGCCGGGACGCACGCCGCCGGGCTTCCTCAGGATCCCTACAGCGACCTTGTTCGCAGAGCTGTCCAAGAGGTCGCCGCGGCCATCGCCGGGCGGGACCGGTCACGGCGGGCCTCTGCGCCCGGTTCCGCCGTGTGACGCACGGGAATGCACCCCGGACCGTGGAGGGACGCCGCCGCGAGGGCGTGCCGCGCTCCGCGGCCCGGGTGCCGGGCGGGTTCCGGGACGAGACCGTGCCCGGTCTGCCGGCCGGGGACCGGCGGCAGAGTGCGGGGGCGGCCCGGGAGGCGGGCTCCGGCGGCGGCTGAGACGGCGTCAGGCCGGCCGGCACGGACCGCCGCGGCGGCCTTCCGGAGCCCGGCGGACCCCCGGGCCGCACCGCGCCCGGGGCTTGTTGTCACGTACACCGTAAAATACCGGGGTACAGCACTTTCCCGCCGCCCGCCGGCACTCCGGCCGCCGGGCGGCACAGCCACGCCCCGGGAGGCGACCATGGGCACCCGTCGGACCCCTTTGCCGGGAGTCGGTACGCAATACGACTTCACCACCGAGGCGGGTCGGCACATCTCCGTCGTCGTGCACCACGACGGACGCCGGTTCCTGGGCTTCTACAAGTCGAACGACCCCGACGCCTGTGTGGTGGAGGTCCCCCTCTCCTCCGAGGAGGCCACCGCGCTGGCGCATCTCATCGACCCCGCTCCGATCGACGCCGTCCGCACCGACGGCATCGACCTGGTGACCGAGCACATCCAGATCGGCCCGCGCTCCCCGTACATCGGGTCGCTGCTCGGCGAGACCCGGGCCCGGTCGCGTACCGGCGCCTCGGTGGTCGCCGTACTGCGGCGCACCTCGGCCCATCCGTCCCCCGCGCCGGACTTCCGGCTCGCGCTCGGGGACACCCTGGTGGCCGTCGGCACCCGTGAGGGTGTGGACGCCCTCTGCGACATCATCGCGGAAGGCTGAGCCGTGCACGAGACCACGACCCTGCTGATCGAACTCGGGGCGATCATCCTCGGGCTGGGTCTGATAGGCCGGTTCGCGGGCCGGATAGGGCTCTCCCCCATTCCGCTGTATCTGCTGGTGGGGCTGGCCTTCGGCACCGGCGGGCTGCTGCCGATGAGCGCCAGTGAGGACTTCGTCGCCGTGGGCGCGGAGATCGGCGTGATCCTGCTGCTGCTTCTGCTCGGTCTGGAGTACAGCGCCTCCGAGCTGGTCGGCAGCCTGAAGACCCAGTACCCGTCGGGGCTGGTGGACTTCGTCCTCAATGCGCTGCCGGGCGCGGTGGCCGCGCTGCTGCTGGGCTGGGGCCCGGTGGCGGCGGTGGCGCTGGCGGGTGTCACCTGGATCTCCTCCTCCGGGGTCATCGCCAAGGTCCTCACCGATCTGGAGCGGCTGGGCAACCGGGAGACCCCGGTCATCCTCGGGATCCTGGTGATGGAGGATCTCGCGATGGCGGTCTATCTGCCGTTGCTGACCGCCCTGCTGGCGGGCGTCGGCCTCGCGGGCGGCAGCGTCACCCTCCTCATCGCCCTCGGTACGGTCGGCATCGTTCTCTATCTGGCGCTGCGCCACGGCCGGGTCATCAGCAAAGCGGTGAACTCCGACAATCCGGAGATGCTGCTGCTGGTGGTCCTCGGGCTGACCCTGCTGGTCGCGGGGGTCGCCCAGGAGCTCCAGGTGTCGGCGGCCGTCGGTGCGTTCCTCGTCGGTATCGCGCTGTCCGGCGAGGTCGCGGAGGGCGCCCGCAAGCTGCTCACCCCGCTGCGGGATCTGTTCGCGGCCGTGTTCTTCGTCTTCTTCGGCCTCTCGACCGACCCCACCGAGATCCCGCCGGTACTGCTCCCCGCCCTGCTGCTGGCCGTCGTCACGGCCGCCACCAAGATCGGGACCGGCTGGTACGCGGCCAAGCGCGCGGGCATCGGCCCGAAGGGGCGGCTGCGGGCGGGCGGCGCGCTGGTGGCGCGCGGCGAGTTCTCCATCGTGATCGCCGGTCTGGCGGTGGCTTCGGAGCCGAGGATCGGTCCGATCGCCACGGCGTACGTCCTGATCCTGGTGATCCTGGGGCCGCTGGCCGCGCGCTGGACCGAGCCGCTGCTGCTGCGGTTCACGGACGCGGGCAAGGTTCCCGCGCTGAAGGAGGTGCCGGTCTCGGTGGTGGAGCCGCACGCGCACCCGGTGGCCGTGGAGGACCCGGTCGCGGGCCCGGCGGCGGACGCGGCCCCGGGCGGTGCTCCGGGGCCCGCGGCGAAGTCGCCCGCCGAGCCCGGCTAGCACGCGGCAGCCGACAGCCGACAGCCGTCGGTCAGCGCATACGGAGGCCGCCGTTCCAGGAACCCTGGGGCGGCGGCCTCCGGTCGTCCCCGGCACCACCCGGCGGGCCCGAAGCGGCTCCGGTCGTCCCCGGTCGTCTCCGGTCGTCCCCGGCACCACCCGGCAGGCCCGAGGCCGCTCCGGTCGTCCCCGGCGTCCGGCATCCGGCGGGCCCGTGGCATCACGTGACTGACCCGTAGTCACTTCTCCCCGGCAGGTAGGGTCTTGGCAAAGTCCACAGGTCGGAAGACCGCAACCGGGGGGATGCGCATGGCATGGGACGAGTGGGAGCACATCAAGGCGGATGTGGCGGCACGCGACGCCGCCGGGATGCGGCTGAACGGGCTGCCGCCGGAGGACACCGGCCCGGCCGGCAGCTCGGTCACCGGCGGGGTGCAGTCCAGCCGGCAGGCCTGGCTCGCGGCCGGTGAAGGCGTCGGCTCGCTGCGCAAGGGCATCGGCACCGCGCTCGGCAAGCTGGAAGACGGACAGTCGGGCCTCGGGACGGCCGAGGGGTGCCTCGGCGCGGCGGCCCAGAAGGAACTCCACGGCTCCTGGAAGAAGTACGCCGAGGAGGTGAGCCGCCGCTGCGGGAGTCTCCAGCGGATCCTGGACCAGGTCGGCCGGGACCTGCTCCTCACCGACCAGGCCGTGCAGGGCGAAATCGACAAGCTCCGGGCCGAGTTCTCGGACCGCGACGATGTCGCCTGCGTCCCGGCGGGCCGGTGACGGCGCAGTGGATCTGACGACCCTGAGGAATCTGAAGCCCGCCGAGTTCGAGGACGCCGCCGACGGCTACCGCGCCGTCGCCGATATGGCGCAGGCCTCGAAGGACGGGCTCGAAGCCTCCGTGATCGGCGGGATGCGGAAGGCGCGCCTCCAGGGCGAGGCCTTCGACGCCGCGCTGGGCGAGGTGCGGGAGCTGGCCAAGAACTTCCAGTACACCCAGGTCGAATGCGGTCTGATCAGTACCGCGCTGAACGGTTTCGCCTTCGATCTCGGCGCGGCCAAGCGGAAGCTGGACGCGGCCCTCGCGGACGCCGGGGCCCGGGGCTTCACGGTGAACCCCGACGGGACGGTGAGCTATCCGGCGGGCCCGGACCCGGTCGACGGCAGGATCCCCGGGGCGGGCTCCGCCCGGGGCTACGGCGCCGACAGCCCGCAGGCCCGGTCCGTCGGGCGGCAGGCCGCCAACCTGGACCCGAACCCGCACGCGGCGCATGCCCAGGCCATCGCGGAACGCGTCGTCGACGCGCTGGCGGAGGCGACGGCAGCCGACGAGAAGTGGGCCCCGAAGCTCCGCGCCCTGAAGGCGGACGACGATCTCACCGTCTCCGCGCGCGACTGGGCGGACACCGGCTCCGACACCCGCGGGGTGCGGGACGCCGCCGGTACCTATCCGGCGGCCCTCCAGGGCCCGCCGGAAGGCGCCTCGCCCGCCGAGAACGCGGCCTGGTGGAAGGGCCTCTCCGAAGACGAGCGCAATGCCTTCGTCACCCTGAACCCGGCGAGCGCCGGAGCCCTGGACGGCCTCCCGGCCGCCGTCCGCGACGAGGCGAACCGCACGGTCCTCGCCCAGAAGCACGGGGAGTACCAGCTCGCGCTGAACGCGATCCCGCCCGCGCCGGAGAACAAGCACACCTGGATAAACACGGCCCGGGGACCGGTGAAGGTGTACTCCGACGAGTACCTGGCGTGGGTCCGGAAGTACGAGGGCGAGGAGAAGCGGCTGAACCAGGGGCTCAAGGGGATGCGGCGGATCGAGGAGCGCTTCGACGCCACGGGCACCGAGGGTCTCCCGGAGGCGTACCTCCTCGGTTTCAGCACGGACGACGACGGCCGGGCGATCATCGCCAACGGAAACCCGGACACGGCCGACCATACGGCGGTGTACGTCCCCGGGACCGGCGCGAGCCTGGAGAAGATCGGCGGCGACATCAGCCGGATGACCACCCTGTGGGGAGCCGCCAGCGACGCCGCGGACGGCGAGTCCGTCGCCACGATCACCTGGCTGGGGTACGACACACCCGACAGCCCCGTGAAGGACGCCCCCTTCCGGCACTACGCGGACGACGGGGCGCCGGGCTTCAACCGGTTCCTCGACGGGCTCGAAGCCGCCAGGACCGCGGACGGCCCGGGTCACACCACGGTCATCGGCCATTCGTACGGGTCGACCCTGATCGGCTCCGCGGCCCGCCAGGGCGATCTCAACGCCGACGACGTCGTCTTCGCGGGCAGCCCCGGGGTGCAGGTGGGCTCCGCGGAGGAGCTGGACGTGCCCAAGGGGCGGGTCTGGAACCAGGAGGCGCCCGGGGACATGGTGCCGGACATCGGCCGTTACGGACACGGCGGCAGCCAGCGGCTCGCCTCCGAATCCGTTCCGTGGATCATTCCCAGCGACCCCGCGTTCGGGGCGAACCAGATGACCACGGACACGGAGGGCCACAGCGACTACTGGAAGGCCGAGAAGGATTCGCTCTTCAACCAGGCCGAGGTCGTGGCCGGACGACACGGGAATGTGAAGCTTGAAGACTGAGAAAGGGCCCGCGGCCCTCGCGCTGGGACTGGCACTCACCTTGATCACAGGATGCGGTATGAGCGACTCCGGAAAGCCGGACAACCCTGTTCCCCCGGCGGGCACGAGGACCACCACCGAGGCCGTCACGGAGACGAAACAGGTCTCCAGCGGTCTGCTGGACCTCATCAAGGTCAAGGGGGATGCCTCCGAGACCGGGGTGCGGATCACCGAATGCGGTGACGGAAAGGATCCGGAGACGTACTTCCAGACGCTCCACCCGTGGAGCTTCTACCCGGCCACCCCCGCGGAGCTGGCGGGTGTCATGGAACGGCTCAGGGCCGAGCTGCCGGCGAACGGCTGGAAGGTCGTCGGGTACGAGCGCGACAGCAGCCGGAACAGGAACCTCAGTCTGACCGCCGACAACGACGGGCTCAAATTCGGCGTCACCATCGTCCATATGGCGGAGAACGACCGGCCGAAGCTCGCCGTCCGGGTGCTCTCCGGCTGCTACCGGGTTCCGGACGGCGAGCGTGTCGACTCCTACTGATCGGCCGTGAGCGGCGGGCGGGAGCGGGGACGCGGCCCGGGCACCGGCTCCTCCTCGGGCGCCTCGGCCGGTCCCCCGTGCCAGGACTCCCACAGGGCCGCGTAGGCGCCGCCCGCCGCGACCAGTTCGTCATGGGTGCCGATCTCGGTGAGACGGCCGTCCTCCATGACGGCGACCCGGTCCGCGTCATGGGCGGTCTGGAGCCGGTGGGCGACGGCGATGACGGTACGGCCGGTGAGGACGGCGGCCAGGGCGCGTTCGGTACGGCGCGCGGTCCTGGGGTCGAGCAGGGCGGTGGCCTCGTCGAGGACCAGGGTGTGGGGGTCGGCGAGGACGACCCGGGCGAGCGCGAGCTGCTGGGACCCGGCACCGTCCGGGGTCAGGCCGCCGGGACCGAGTTCGGTGCCGAGGCCGTCGGGCAGGGCGTCCACCCACTCCGCGGCGCCCACGGCGGCCAGCGCGGCCCGGAGCCGTTCGTCGTCGGCGCCGGGGGCGGCGATCCGCAGATTGTCGCGGACCGTACCGAGGAAGACGTGGTGTTCCTGGGTGACGAGCGCGATATGGCGGCGCAGTTGCTCGGGGCCGAGCCGGGCGACGGGGACCCCGCCGACGGTGACGGAGCCGCGCCGCGGCGCTTCGAGGCCCGCGAGCAGCCGTCCGAGCGTGGTCTTCCCGGCGCCGGACGGTCCGACGACCGCCAGATGTTCCCCCGGGCGCACGGTCAGTCCGACGCCCCGGACGACGTCCTCGCCGGTGTCGTACGCGAAGTGGGCGTCCGTCACCACGATCCGGTCGCCGTCGGGGTCCGGCACCCCGGCGCCGTCCCCGTCCCCGTCGGGGGCGGTCGGGGCGACCAGGCCGAGTCCCTCGACGCGGGCGAAGGCCACCGCACCGCCCTGGATCTGCTCCACCCGCATCAGGACGGCGTCCAGCGGCTGGGCGAGCTGGCGCAGATAGAGCGCGGCGGCCACGGCGGCGCCGAGGGTGACGGTCCCGGCGTCGACGAGAGCGGTACCGAGCAGCAGGACGACCGCCACCGGAAGAAGGAACGCCATATCGATGCTCGGGAAGAACACGCTCCGGAGGAAGAGGGTCCGGAAGCGGGTGCGCAGGCACTCGCGGACGGCGGTCTCCGCCGCTTCGGTGCGTTCCCGCTGGAGGCCGAGGGCTTCGACGGTGCGGGATCCGGCGGCGGTCGCGGCGAGTTCCTCGGCGAGCGCCGAGTTCGCGGTGCCCTCCTCGTGGTAGGCGGTCCCGCCGCGGCGCAGATACCAGCGGGTGGCTGCCCAGACGCCGATCAGGCTCAGCAGCCCGACGGTGCCGAGCAGGGGGTCGAGGGCGAAGACGGCGCCGATGACGAAGAGCGACTGGACGCCGTTGACGAGGACGTCGGGGACGGCGTCGCGGAAGGTGGCGCCGACGATCGCGACATCGGTGGTGCCGCGGTTGGTGAGGTCGCCGGCTCCGGCGCGTTCGACGACGGACGCGGGGGCGGCCAGGGCGCGTTCCGCGTACTCCTCGCGGACCCGGGCGAGGCTGCGTTCCCCGAACCGGTGGCCGGCCAGCCGGGCCCAGCGGATCAGCAGCAGTTGGGCCGCGGCGAAGCCGACGATGGCGAGGGCGAGCCGGTCGACGGTGGCGACCCCGGCCCCGCCGCGGACCTCGTCGACGATCCGGCCGATGAGCCAGGGGGCGGCGAGGCCGGTCCCGGCGGCGAGGAAGTTGAGGAGCAGTACGGTGCCGAAGGCGCGCCGGTCGGCGCGGATCAGCCGCAGGGCGGCCCGCCGGACCTCGGCGCCGGTGGCGATGGGCAGGGCGGCGTTGGCACCGCTCGGGGCGGTCCTTACGGGGGCGCTCATCGGGCGGCCCCCGTCCGGTCGCCATCCGTACGGTCGCCGTCCGTGCGGCCGGCCCCGTCGGACGCGGGTTCCGTACCCGGGATCCCGTCCGGTGTGGTGCGCCCGCCGGGGTGCCCGGCCGGTGCGGCCGCCCCGGCCGGGAGCGCCGGATCCGGCGTGTACGGCGCTTCTTCGTCCCCGCCGCGGGCCACGAGCCTGCGGTATCCCGGCTGGCGGGCGAGGAGTTCGCAGTGGCTGCCGGTGGCGGCGACCTTGCCGTCGACCAGGTAGTGCACGGTGTCGGCCCGGTCGAGTACCAGCGGGGAGGTGGTGGTGACGACGGTGCTGCGGCCCCGCCGGGCGGCGGCGAGCCGGCCGGCGACCGCGGATTCGGTGTGGGCGTCCAGCGCGGAGGTGGGTTCGACGGCGACCAGGACCTCTGGGTCGGCGAGCAGCGCCCGGGCGAGGCGGAGGCGCTGGCGCTGGCCGCCGGAGAGATTGCGGCCGCCCGCGCGGACCGGGGCGTCGAGGCCGCCGGGCAGCCCGCGGACGATGTCGTGGGCGAAGGCGGCCTCCAGGGCGGCGGCGATACGGTCGTCCGTGGTCCGGTCGTGGCGGCCGGAGACCACCTTCCTTATGGGCCCGGCGAAGAGCGCGGCGTCGTTGTCGGCGACGAGGATCCGCTCGCGTACGGCGCCGGAGGGGATCCCGTCGAGGCGGACCCCGCCCCAGGTGGCGGCGGAGGCGGTGAATCCGGCGATGCGGTCGGCGACGAGGGCCGTTTCGGCGGGCCGGTCGGAGACGAGCGCGGTGAGGGTGCCGGGGACGGCGGTGACGCCGGAGCCGGGGTCGTGGAGGGCGGCGGGCCGGTCCGGCGGTGCGTCCCCGGGGGCGGGTTCGCCGTGCGGGGTGTCGGGTTCGAGGGCGAGGAAGGCGAGTACGCGGCGGGCCGCGACGAGCCCCCGGCTGATGTCGTCGCCGCATTCGATGAGGTACGAGACGGAGATGTTGAGCACCGCGGTGTAGCCGAAGACGGCGACGAGTTCGCCGGTGGTGAGCTGTCCCTGGGCCGTCATCCGGGCGGCGATCCAGGTGATCACGGCGAGGAAGAGGGTGGGCAGCCCGACCGCGAGGGCTCCGATCCAGCTGGTGACGGTGCCGATGCGGTAGCCCTCGTCGCGCAGGGCGCGGGAGTCCTGCCGGTAGCGGGCGGCGTACTCCTCCTTGCCGCCGATGGCGTTGAGGACGTGCAGCCCGCCCGCGATATCGCCGAAGCGGGCGGCGAGTTCCCCCTGCCGGGTGCGGTAGACGGCTTCGGCGCTCTGGAGACGGCGGAGGAGAGGGCCGACGCTGAGCGCGATGACCGGTACGCCGAGGAGGACGACGGCGGCGAGGGTCGGGGAGACGGCGAGCAGCAGGGCGGCGACGGCGCCGAGGGCGATGAGGCAGCCGATGCCGGGGCCGAGGAAGGTGAGGGCGTTGCCGATGGTGGCCGCGTCGCCGAGTCCGACGGTGACCATCTCCCCCGCGCCGAACCGTCGTTGCAGGGCGGCGCCGAGCGCGGTGGAGTGGTGGACGACGACGCGTACGGTCCGGAAGGCGGCGTCGATCCGGACCCCGCTCATGGTGCGGTGGCGCAGGGTGCCGAGGAGGGCGGTGAGCGCACAGGCGGCGAGGAGGGCGGCGACCCAGGCGGCGGTGGTGCCGCTGTCGCCGTGCGCCAGGCCGTCGTCGACGGCGCGGGACATCAGATACGGCATCAGGATGAGTCCGCCGAGCCAGAGGGTGGCGTAGAGGGTTCCGGAGGCGATCCTGAGGGGCTGCCGGGCCGCGGCCCACCGCAGATACCGGACCGGGCCGCGGCGGTCGGGGGTACCCGGGTCGGGATCGGCACCCGCCCCTCCGACGGGAGTGCGGTCTCCGGCTCCGGACCGTGTTCTTCGGGGCATGCGCATGGGGGGCACAGTAGGAGGCGGAGGCGGACGGGAACGAACCGTTTTCACAGTTGCCGTGACGCACGTCACACTTCCGCCCGGCCCCGGGTTCCGGCCCCGCGCGGCCGCCGCGGGGTGGTCACGGCGGAGCGGTGCCGCCCCCGGGTGCGGGGGAATCCCTGCACCCGGGGGCGGCACCGCTCCGGCACGTTCGAAGGGGGCGCCACGGCCCGGCAGCCCCTGCGGGCGGCCGCGCCGGAGGCGGTCCGTCAGCCCTTGCCGCCCAGTTCCTTCAGGGCGACGTTGAGTTCGAGGACATTGACCCTCGGCTCGCCGACGAAACCGAGGATCCGGCCGCCGGTGTGGTCATTCACGAGCTTCGCCACCCGGTCCGGGTCGAGCTTGTTGCGCTCGGCGACCCGCTGGACCTGGAGTTCCGCGTACTCGGGGGAGATATGCGGGTCGAGTCCGGAGCCGGAGGAGGTGACGGCGTCCGCCGGGACGTCCGAGGGCTTCGGGCGGTAGCCGGCCGTGGTGTTGTCGGCGATCACGGCCGCCTTGGCGTCCTTCACCCACTGGATGAGCTCGGTGTTGTTCCCGGCCCGGTTGGTGGCGCCGGAGAGGATCAGCGAGTACTGGGTGTTGACGCTGTTGCTGCCCAGGCCGTTGGCCGGGCGGGGCTGGAACCACCGGAGGTCGGGCCGGGGGGCCTCCTCGGGGTCGTCGGGGTTCTGCTTCGGCAGGTGGTACTGCTGGCCGATCAGGGAGGAGCCGACGACCTTGCCCCCGGAGGTGATTTCGGAGCCGTTGGCCCGGTCGTTGAAGAGGGTCTGGGCGACGCCGGTGACCGCCAGCGGGTAGAGCACGCCGCAGACGACGGTCAGGACGAGCAGGGCCCGCAGGCCGGCCGAGAGGAGCCGTCCCGTGTTCCGTACGGAGGTGTTCATGGTCGTCACCCGATGCCAGGGATAGCGGAGATGATCAGGTCGATGAGCTTGATGCCGATGAAGGGCGCGATCAGTCCGCCGAATCCGTAGATCCCGAGGTTGCGCCGGAGCATCCGGTCGGCGCTGGTCGGCCGGTAGCGCACGCCGCGGAGGGCGAGGGGCACCAGCGCGATGATGATCAGCGCGTTGAAGATCACGGCGGAGAGGATCGCGGTCTCCGGCGAGTCCAGCCGCATGATGTTGAGGGTGTCGAGGCCGGGGTAGGCGGCCGTGAAGATCGCCGGGATGATCGCGAAGTACTTGGCGACGTCGTTGGCGATGGAGAAGGTGGTCAGCGCGCCGCGGGTGATCAGCAACTGCTTGCCGATCTCGACGATCTCGATGAGCTTGGTGGGGTTGGAGTCCAGGTCCACCATGTTCCCGGCCTCCTTGGCGGCGGAGGTGCCGGTGTTCATCGCGACGCCGACGTCGGCCTGGGCGAGCGCCGGGGCGTCGTTGGTGCCGTCGCCGGTCATGGCGACCAGCTTGCCGCCCGCCTGCTCCCGCTTGATGAGGGCCATCTTGTCCTCGGGGGTGGCCTCGGCGAGGAAGTCGTCGACGCCGGCCTCCTCGGCGATGGCGCGGGCCGTCAGCGGGTTGTCACCCGTGATCATGACGGTCTTGATGCCCATCCGGCGCAGTTCCTCGAACCGGTCGCGCATGCCCTCCTTGACGACGTCCTTGAGGTGGATGACGCCCAAGATCCGGGCGCCGTCGCGGTCCTCGACGGCGACCAGCAGCGGGGTGCCGCCCGCGTTGGCGATCTCGTCGGTGAGCCGGTCGGCGTCCGCGGCGACCTCGCCGCCCTGCTCCTTCACCCATTTCACGACCGAGCCGGTGGCGCCCTTGCGGATCTTGCGGCCGTCGACGTCGACTCCGGACATCCGGGTCTGGGCGGTGAAGGCGATCCACTCGGCGTCGTCGAGTTCGCCCTGGTGGCGCTCGCGCAGCCCGTACTTCTCCTTGGCGAGGACGGTGATGGACCGGCCCTCGGGGGTCTCGTCGGCGAGCGACGAGAGCTGTGCGGCGTCGGCGAGTTCGGCGGCGGTGCAGCCGCGGACCGGGACGAACTCGGCGGCCTGCCGGTTGCCGAGGGTGATGGTGCCGGTCTTGTCCAGGAGCAGGGTCGACACATCGCCCGCGGCCTCGACGGCCCGCCCGGACATGGCGAGGACATTGCGCTGGACCAGCCGGTCCATGCCCGCGATGCCGATGGCGGAGAGCAGCGCGCCGATGGTGGTCGGGATCAGGCAGACCAGCAGGGCGCTGAGCACGATCATCGACGTCTGGTCGTCGGCGCCCGCGTAGACCGCGAAGGGCTTGAGGGTGACGACGGCGAGCAGGAAGACGACGGTCAGCGAGGCCAGCAGGATATTGAGGGCGATCTCGTTGGGGGTCTTCTGCCGGGCCGCGCCCTCGACCAGGTTGATCATCCGGTCGATGAAGGTCTCGCCGGGCCTGGTGGTGATCTTGATGACGATCCGGTCGGAGAGGACCTTGGTGCCGCCGGTGACGGCGCTGCGGTCGCCGCCGGACTCCCGGATGACGGGCGCGGACTCGCCGGTGATGGCGGACTCGTCGACGGAGGCGACGCCTTCGACGACATCGCCGTCGCCGGGGATGACGTCCCCGGCTTCACAGACGACCAGATCGCCGATCCGCAGGTCGGTGCCGGGGACCTGTTCCTCCGTCGTACCGGTGAGCCGGCGGGCGACGGTGTCCGTCTTGGCCTTGCGCAGGGTGTCGGCCTGGGCCTTGCCGCGGCCCTCGGCGACGGCTTCGGCGAGATTGGCGAAGATCACCGTGAGCCAGAGCCAGGCGGTGATCGCCCAGCCGAACCAGTCACCGGGGTCGGCGAGCGAGAGCCCGGTGGTGAGTACGGAACCGATCAGCACCACGAACATGACGGGTGACTTGACCATGGTCCGCGGGTCGAGCTTGCGCAGCGCGCCGGGGAGGGAGGACAGGAGCTGCCGGGGGTCGAAGAAGCCTCCGCCGACCCGTCCGTCGGCCGGCTTGTGGCCGGTGGGCACGTCCGAATGGGGCGCCCGGGTGGGAGTTATCGTGCTCATGACGCAAGCCCTTCGGCGAGCGGGCCCAGCGCGAGCGCCGGGAAGTAGGTCAGTCCGGTGATGATGAGGATCGTGCCGACGAGCAGCCCGGTGAAGAGCGGCTTCTCGGTGCGGAGGGTGCCCGCGGTGGCGGGTACCGGCTTCTGCTCGGCCAGCGAGCCGGCCAGTGCCAGTACGAAGACCATCGGCAGGAAGCGGCCGAAGAGCATCGCGAGCCCGATGGTGGTGTTGAACCACGGGGTGTCGGCGTTGAGCCCGGCGAACGCGGAGCCGTTGTTGTTGGCGCCGGAGGTGTAGGCGTACAGGATCTCGGAGAATCCGTGCGCCCCCGAGCCCGCGACCGCGTTGGCGGCGGTGTTGGTCATCGAGTCCGGCGGGGTCGGCAGGGCGATCGCCAGGGCGGTGAAGCCGAGGACCAGGACCGGGGTGACGAGGATGTAGCAGGCGGCGAGTTTGATCTCGCGGGTGCCGATCTTCTTGCCCAGGTACTCGGGGGTGCGGCCGACCATCAGTCCGGCGATGAACACCGCGATGATCGCCATGATCAGCATTCCGTAGAGTCCGGAGCCGACGCCGCCGGGGGCGATCTCGCCGAGCTGCATGCCCAGCATCGTGATACCGCCGCCGAAGCCGGTGTAGGAGGAGTGGAAGCTGTTGACCGCTCCGGTGGAGGTAAGCGTGGTGGCCACCGCGAAGATCGACGAACCGCCGATGCCGAAGCGGACCTCCTTGCCCTCCATCGCGCCGCCCGCCTCCTGGAAGGCCGGACCCTGGTGCGCGAACTCGGTCCACATCATCAGGGCGGTGAAGCCGACCCAGATCAGCACCATCGTGCCGAGGATCGCGTAGCCCTGCCGGACATTGCCGACCATCCGGCCGAAGGTGCGGGTGATCGAGAACGGGATCAGCAGGATGAGGAAGATCTCCAGCAGGTTGGAGACCGGGTTGGGGTTCTCGAAGGGGTGGGCGGAGTTGGCGTTGAAGTAGCCGCCGCCGTTGGTGCCCAGCTCCTTGATGACCTCCTGGGAGGCGACCGCGCCGCCGTTCCACTGCTGGGTGCCGCCCATGAACTGGCCGACCTCGTGGATACCCGCGAAGTTCTGGATGGCGCCCAGGGAGACCAGGACCAGCGCGCCGATCACGGAGATCGGCAGCAGGATCCGGACCACACCGCGCACCAGATCGGACCAGAAGTTGCCCAGCTCACCGGTGCGGCTGCGGGCGAAGCCGCGGACCAGCGCGACCGCGACCGCCATACCGGCGGCGGCGGAGACGAAGTTCTGGACCGCGAGGCCGCCCGTCTGGACGACATGGCCCATGGCCTGCTCGCCGTAGTAGGACTGCCAGTTGGTGTTGGAGACGAAGGAGGCGGCCGTGTTGAACGCCTGGTCCGGGTCGATCGACGCGAACCCGAGCGAACCCGGCAGCGACCCCTGCACCCGCTGGAGCAGATAGAGGAAGAGGACCGAGACGGCGGAGAAGGCCAGGACCCCGCGGAGGTAGGCGGGCCAGCGCATCTCCGTGTTCGGGTTCGCCCCGATGCCCTGGTAGATCCACTTCTCGACGCGGAGGTGCTTGTCGGAGGAGTAGACCCGGGCCATGTAGTCGCCGAGGGGACGGTGCACCAGGGCGAGCGCGGCAATCAGCGCCAGCAGCTGGAGCACGCCGGCAAGTACGGAACTCATGTCTGGGCTAGAACCTCTCCGGGTACAGAAGGGCGAGGACGAGATAGCCCAGAAGGGCGACGGCGACGATCAGGCCGACGATGTTTTCTGCGGTCACAGCTTCGCCACCCCCTTGGCAATGACGGCCACCAGCGCGAACACCGCGATCGTGGTGACGACGAAGGCCACATCGGCCATCGTGAGCTCCTGGTTTCTGCTGGGAACTGCTCGGTTTCGGACTGTTCGAGCAAACCCCTTTCCGAACGTTTTGCCGCCCTCGTTGACACGTCCCTTACGTCCCGGTGACCGCTCTTGACGCGTCCTGTACGGGGTTCCTACGGGCTGCCGGGAACAGCGGGGCGGGTGAGGATGTCAGGGACCGGACGGCGGCACCCGGAACGTCGTGATCCGGCCGGAGATCACGGGAGCGCTGATGAGCGGAGCGGACAGGGGCGGCGAGCGGTCCCGCGCCGCCGCCGAAGGCCGCGCCGGGAGCACCGCCGGAAGCCCTGCCGCGAGCGCCGCCGGAGGCCCCGCCGGACGCCCGTCCGGAGGCCCCGGCACCCCCGCCGCCCGCTGCCGTGCCTGGCTGCTCCAGGGGCTGAGCGAGCAGACCGCCCGCCACCCCGGCCCGCACGGCACCCCGCACCCGGACGGCGGGGGCCACCGCTGGTACCGGGTGATGTGCCTGACCGGTGTCGACTACTTCTCCAGCCTCGGCTACGCCCCCGGTATCGCGGTCCTCGCCGCCGGACTGGTCTCCCCGCTGGCCACCCTGGTACTGATCGCCCTGACCCTCTTCGGCGCCCTGCCGGTCTACCGCCGGGTGGCCCGCCGCAGTCCGCACGGCGAGGGCTCCATCGCCATGCTGGAGCGGATGCTGCCCTGGTGGACCGGGAAACTGCTGGTCCTGGTGCTGCTCGGGTTCGCGGCGACCGACTTCATCATCACCATCACCCTGTCGGCCGCCGACGCGTCGGCGCATATCGTCGAGAACCCGTACGCCCCCGCCTGGCTGCACGGCGAGAACCTGTGGATCACCCTCGGCCTCATCGGCCTCCTCGGCGCCGTCTTCCTGAAGGGCTTCCGGGAGGCCATCGGGGTCGCCGTTCCGCTGGTCGCCGTCTATCTGGCGCTGAACCTCGTGGTGGTCGCCGCGTCGGCGGCCCGGATCGCCACGGAACCGGTGGTCGTCGGCGACTGGTGGCACGCGATGCTCGCCGAGCACTCCTCGGGCCTGGCGGCCGTCGGGGTGGCGCTGATCGTCTTCCCGAAGCTGGCCCTCGGCATGTCCGGCTTCGAGACCGGGGTGGCGGTGATGCCGCAGATCAAAGGCGATCCCGGGGACACGTACGAGAACCCGGCCGGGCGGATCCGCGACACCCGCAAGCTGCTGACCACCGCCGCGCTGATCATGAGCAGCTTTCTGCTGCTCTCCAGCCTGTGCACGGTGATGCTCATCCCCGAGCAGGCGTTCGAGTCCGGTGGTCCGGCGAACGGCCGGGCCCTGGCCTATCTCGCCCATCAGGAGCTGGGCGAGGTCTTCGGAACCGTCTACGACATCTCGACGATCCTGATCCTCTGGTTCGCCGGGGCGTCGGCCCTGGCCGGGCTGCTCAACCTGGTGCCCCGCTTCCTCCCCCGCTACGGCATGGCACCCGAATGGACCAGAGCGGTCCGCCCGCTCGTCCTGGTGTTCATGGCCATCGCCGTCGGCATCACGGTCTACTTCGACGCCAATGTCGACAAGCAGAGCGGCGCCTACGCCACCGGGGTGCTGGTCCTGATGCTCTCGGCCGCCCTCGCGGTCACCGTCTTCGCCCACCAGGCCGGGGACCGCCGGGCCGTGCTCGGCTTCGGCACCATCACGGCCGTCTTCCTCTACACCACGGTCACCAATGTGATCGAACGCCCCGACGGCATCAAAATCGCCGGGCTGTTCATCTTCGCCATCGTGACCACCTCCTTCGCCTCCCGGATCCACCGGGCGTTCGAGCTGCGGGCGGCGGACGTCGTCTTCGACAGCACGGCGGAGCGCCTGGTCCACGAGGCGGCGGCCAAGGGCCCGCTGCTGATCGTCGCCAGCGATCCCACCGAACACACCAAGGCGGAGTACCGCGCCAAGGAGTACCGCAAGCGGCTGGAGACCCATATCCCCGGGAAGCGGCCGGTGCTCTTCCTGGAGGTCGTGATCCGGGACTCCTCGGACTTCACCGAGGACCTCCAGGTCCACGGCTCCGAGCGGTACGGCGTACGGCGGCTGCGGGTCACCGGCCCGACCGTGCCCAACACCATCGCGGCGGTCCTGATGCGGCTCCGGGACGAGACCGGGGAGATCCCGCACGCCTACTTCACCTGGACCGAGGGCCATCCGGTGAGCCATCTGCTCCAGTTCCTGGTCTTCGGCGAGGGCGAGACGGCACCGGTGGTCCGCGAGGTCCTGCGCCGCGCCGAACCGGACCCGGCGCGGCGCCCCCGGATCCACGTGGGCTGAGCGCGGCCCGCTCCCGCGCGGGGGCGGGAGCCGGGCGCGGGAGCCGGGCGCGGCCGGGCCCCGGCCCGGAGCGCGGAACACTCCCCCGCCCGGACCGTTCACCGCGTCCGGCCCGCCGCTCATCGCACCCGCCCCACCCCCGGGAACCGCACGCCCGTGCGGTTCGTCGTCTCCGTGGATCCCGCAGCCCGGTGACAGGAGTGGCGTATGAGACCTGACGGTACGGCCCCGGAGCCCGCCGCCCGGAAGTGGCGGCCGGTCCGGGGCGCGTGGCGCCGGGGGTGGGTCCTCACCGGTCTCGCCGCCCTGCTGGCCCTGGTCTCCCTCTTCCCGGATCCGGTCCCCAACGCCGGGCCCCGGCTGGGCAGTCTGCTGGAGACCTTCCAGCCCTGGCTGCCGCTGGCCGCCGTACCGCTCGCCCTGGCCGCCCTGTGGCGCCGCGACGCCCTGGCCCTGGGTGCGTGTCTGCTGCCGGGCGCGGCCTGGCTGGTCGCCCACGGCGGCGCCCTCGTCGTGGACGAGAACGCCCCGTACGACCTGACCGCGCTCCAGCACAATGTCAGCGACGTCAACCCGGACCCGGCGGGCACCGCACGCCGACTGGCCGACGCGGACGCGGATCTGATCGCCCTGGAGGAGATCACCCCCGCCGCCCTGCCCGTCTACCGCAAGGTGCTCTCGGACACCCATCCGCATATCGCGGTCAAGGGCACGGTCTCCCTCTGGTCCCGCCATCCCCTCACCGATATCCGCCCGGTCGACATCCGTCCCCGCGACGTCCCCAAGGAGTGGCGGCGCGGCCTGCGCGCCACGGCGCACACCCCGAAGGGCGAGATCGCGGTGTACGTGGCGCATCTCCCGTCCGTCCGGATGTCCCCCGCCTCGGGCTTCGGCACGGCCCGCCGCGACGAGAGCGCCCGCTATCTGGGCCGGGCCGTCGAGAACGAGGAGATCGACCGGGTGCTGGTGATGGGCGACCTCAACTCCACGGTGGCCGACCGGGGCCTCTCCCCGCTGACCTCCCAGCTCCACGCCCCGGCGGGCGCCCTGGCGTTCAGCTGGCCGGCGTCGCTGCCGCTGGCCCGTATCGACCAGGTCCTGGCCAGAAAGGCGGAGGTCACCCATATCCGGGCTCTGGCGGAGACCGGCAGCGATCATCTGCCGGTGCTGGCCAGGATCAGGTTCTGACCGCCGGTTCCAGGCGGGACGGCGACCGTTGCGGCCCGCCGCCGGCCCGCCCGGCCGGCCGGACGAGCCGCCCGGTCGTCCGGTCCTTCCGGCCATCGGCCGGGGGCGGTCAGCCGGTGCCGTCGACGTATCGCACGTCGAGCGTCCCCCGGGCGTTGACCGTGGCCGAGTCCGGCAGTTGGTAGCCCGGATTCCACTTCTGCCGGTCGTCCAGCCGGTACCCGGTGCGGACGGTCAGCTCACCGCCCTCCGTGCCGAGGATGCTGCCCTCGTACAGCACGACCTTGCCGACCGCCGTCATCAGCGCGAACATCGGCTTCCCCAGACCGCTGATCCGCCCGTTGGCGGTGAGCTGCCGCGCCAGGTCGATACCGCGGGCGACGGAGGTCCGGAAGTCGTCGGTGCCGACCATGGGCACCGCATGGAAGAGGTAGTGCGGGATCACCCTGAGCGTCCTGAGCCGGTCGTACAGCTCGGTCAGCGTCTCCAGATCGTCGTTGACGTCCTTCAGCAGGACGTTCTGGCTGTAGAGCCGGACGCCGCAGCGGCTCAGTTCCCGCAGGACGTCGACCGCCTCGGGCTGAAGCTCAAAGGGGTGGTTGACCTGGACGGCGATATCGAAGGCGAAGCGGTCCGCGTGGCGGCGGAAGATGTCGTAGGTGCTCTCGCCGAACGCGGCCGGGTTCTGCACCGGAAGCCGGGTGCCGATGCGGATCACCTGGATCCCGGGAGCGGACTCGGCGATCCCGTCCACCAGTTCACCGAGCTTCCTCGGCGAGATCAGCGGATCCCCGCCGGTGATCAGGACCTCGGTGAGATGGGGGTCACCGGCCAGATAGTCGACGATGGCCGACAGCTCCGACCCGCTGCGGGTGTGCGGATCGTAGAGCCCCCGGATGCAGAAGACGCACTCGCTGGAGCAGGCGGAGAGCAGGTCGATCACCACGACCCGCCGGTATAACCGCTCCAGCCCGGCGGGTAAGTCCCCGAGCGCGTCGTAGTGCCGCTCGCTCCGGGCCGCGCCCGGCACCTGGGCGGGCATCCGGAAGTACTGATTGTGGATGCCCCGGTAGGGCCCGGAGTCCGTGCCGTGCAGCTCCTCGGCCTTGGCGAGAAGCTGTCGCATGTACGGGTGGACTCGTGGCTTCTGTGTCGCCGTCAGAACACTCAGCAGTCCGGCCATCGCCGACTCCTTCACGTGGAGGTGGGGGTGTACGCGGAGCACCGTAGATTGTCATGGGCATGCACGTAAAGGGTCAGTACCGAGATTTCATACGACTGGCGAAATGGCAGGTCATACCCTTGCCGGGGGCGCCTTCAGGTCGATCTCGGCCCAGACCGTCTTCCCACTGGGCGCATACGGCTCCCACCCCCAGCGGTCGGCGAGCGCGACCACCAGCAGCAGCCCGCGCCCCGACTCCCCCTCGCCGTCCACACCCTCCCGCGGCAGCTCCGGCAACCGCTCCCCGCGCGCGTCGGTCACCTCGACCCGGACGACCCCCGCCACCCGGTCCAGCCGCAGCCCCAGCCTGAACCCCCGCCCCGGCACCCGGGCGTGCCGGACGGCGTTCGACGCCAGCTCGGCGACGACCTGCTCCGCCCGCTCGGCCGGATCGTGCGGGACCTCCCAGTCCCGGAGGTGGTCCCGGGTGAGTACCCGCGCCCGCCGCGCCCCGCGCGGCGTACAGATCAGCCGCTGCGCGAACATACGTACGGTAACCGGGAGTCCAGTGGCAGATGCGCTCATGGAGGCTACGGTGACGGGCATATGCCGCCGCCTACCAGGGGTTACCTCCGTACGCGGATTCACCGTACGGAGCTGTTCGATGGACGGTACGGTGAAGCCCTGGTCACGCTGGGTGAGTTCAGCGCGGCTCATTCCGTCCCGCGCAGTCACGCACCACGGAGGTGGCCGCGAATGACCAACGCCGACGAGACTCCGGCGCACGAGGATGACGACTGGGAGCGGGAACCGGACCCGTCCGACAGTCTGCGCACTTTCGGAGCCGTTGCCCAGGCCCTGCGAGAACACGCGGGCTACACGAGGGCGGAGTTCGCCGAGGTGGTGCGCTTCTCGAAGCACACGGTGGAGTCTGTCGAACTGGGCCGCAGGATGCCGGACAAGGCGTATGTGGAGCGCGGGGAAGAGGCGACGGGGAGCACGGGCGCACTGAGGGAAGGTGCGAAGTATCTGACGCGGCGGGAACCTGGGATTGCGGCATGGTTCCGCCAGTGGGCACGGCTGGAGAAGAAGGCAACGATCCTCTGCACCTACGAATGCCGGCTGGTACCGGGGCTGCTCCAGTCGCGCTCGTACGCCAAGGCCGTGATCGCCAATCTGCTTCCACCACCTTCCGACGAGCAGATGGAAGCTTGGCTCGATGCCCGGATGGACCGACAGCGACTGATCCGTGAGCGCCCCAACACCGAGTTCAGCTTCATCATCGAGGAACACGTACTTCGTCGCCGTCTTGGTGGGAACGATGTAGCGCGCGAGCAACTCGACCTGCTGCTTGAACTGGTCGAGCTGCGCAATGTGACCATCCAGATCATGCCGACGGAAACCGAAATCCATGCGGCCCTCGATGGGCCAATTGCCGTGATGGAGCTACCCGACGGCAAGCGGTTGGCGTACTCCGAAGGCCAGCGGAACGGGCGCCTCATCTCCGACTCAAATGAAGCCGCCGTGCTCCATCAACGGTATGCGACACTCCGCTCACAGGCCCTCAACCCACCGGACTCCGTGGGCCTGCTGAACCGCATCCGAGGAGCACTATGAGCGACAGCACCGAACTGGCCTGGTTCAAGTCCAGCTACAGCGGGTCGCAGGGGGACAACTGCATCGAGGTTGCCTGGGTGAAGTCGAGCTACAGCGGCTCGGAAGGCGACAACTGCGTCGAGGTCGGCTGGACCAAGTCCAGCCACAGCAGCGCACAGGGCGACAGTTGCGTCGAGGTCTGCGCCGGCACCGCCGCCGTACATGTCCGCGACTCCAAGGACATCACCCGGCCGCACTTCTCCGTCGGCACCGCCGCCTGGACCCGGTTCATCGGCTACGCCGCGCACAACTGACGGTTCACCACCGCAACGCCCCCGGGCTCACACCCCGGGGGCGTCCGGTTTCCCGGGGCGGGCCGGGATCCGGAAGCGTACGTCCGCCAGGCGCTCCGACAGCTCCCACAGCCGGCGGCCGGTCTCCGCGTCCGTCGCGGCCTTCGCCAGGCGGACGCGGGTGGGGCCGCCGCGGAGTTCGAGGAGTCCGTCCGGGCCGATGTACTCGCCGCCCCGGACATCGGGTTCGGTGGCCGCGTACAACTGGGGCAGCGCGCCCTGTGCCGGAGTCTGGCCGACCCGGCCGAGTGCGCCGAGTCTGCCCAGGACCCGCATCAGACCACTGGGGCCCGCGAGCTGGAGGTTGGTCGAGGTGTAGCCGGGGTGCGCGAGGACGCTCCGGACCGGGCTCCCGGCGCTCTCCAGACGACGGTGGAGTTCGGTGCCGAAGACCGCGTTGGCGAGCTTCGACTGATAGTAGAAACCGGCGGAGGAGTAGGCGCGTTCGCCGGTGAGGTCGTCCCAGTGGATCCGGCCGAAGCGGTGCACGACGGAGGCGACCGTGACGACACGGGCGTTGTCGCCGGTCATCAGGGGCAGCAGCAGGCCGGTGAGAGCGAAGTGGCCCAGGTAGTTCACAGCGAACTGCGTCTCGTGTCCCTGGGGGCTGAGTGACCGGGGCGGGGCCATCACGCCCGCATTGTTGACCAGCAGGTCGATCCGGTCGCACTCGCCCCGGAGCCCGTCCGCGAAGGCGCGGACCGAGTCGAGGTCGGCGAGGTCGACCGTACGGAGCCGGAGCCGCCCGTCGAGATGTCCGGCCGAGAGCCCGGCGGCTATCTCCGCGCGGGCGCGCTCCCCCTTCTCCTTGTTCCGTACGGCGATGACCACCTCCGCGCCCCGGCCCGCCAGGACCTTCGCCGTCTCCAGGCCGAGGCCGCTGTTCGCCCCGGTGACGACGGCGAACCGCCCGGTCTGGTCGGCCACTCGGTCCGCTGTCCACGACTGCTTCGGCATAGGGCACACGCTGCCCGACGCGCGCCCGGCGCACAACGGCCCGTGCATACCTCAAAGGAAGCTCTGAAAACGAAGTTCACAGCACTTCCGTCGAGTGCGGCACCTTCACATCACCTCTGCGGCCTGGGAAGGTTCCGTCCAGGCGGACAATCGCCGGTCAAGAGCAGGGGGCACCGTCATGGGGTGGGCAAACGAAGGCGGACGCATAGCGTTCCTGTGGGTGCTGGGCTTTCTCGCGGTCAACGCCGCCCTGGGCGGGTGGAACCGGTACAAGGACCGGACCCACCGCGAGGCCATCCGCCGCGCCAGGGAAGAGGGCATCGGCCCGGTGGAGGCGGCCTGCTATGCCGACCTCGACAAGTATGCGGCGCGAACGGCCGCGTACATCCTGGTGCTGAAGCGGGCGGTCGACGTATCGGACCGGGGACTGCTCACCATCGTCCGCGGTGCCCGCAATCCGTCCGACCCGGTGCTGGCCGCGCTGCTCGACGGCATCCGGAAGCGGGGCAGCAAGGGCGCCAAGGTGTACGAGTTCGCCAACATGTACGCGTACAGAGGCGAGCCGGTCTTCAAGGAGTACCGGAACCGGCTCTGCGACCGCACCCCGGGTATGCGCTGGCACCGGCGGAACCGGGTCTTCGTCGTCATCGCGGGGTTCGTGCTCAGCGCCGGGATGTCCGTCCATGGCCTGTGGGCGCAGGCGCCGGTCCCGCCGGGTGGCGGCTACGGCTGGTGGGTCCTGCTGTGGATCCCGGTCTGGGGGGTGTTCGCCCTCTGCGCCCTCGCCTGGCCGCGCGCGTACACCCGGCGCTGGCGGCGCTTCAACCGGCAGTGCCAACAGCGGGTCGACAGGGTGCTGGACGGGCTTCCGGACAAGGTACGCGCAAAGGTGGACAGGGGGGCGGTCGAGCCGCCCGCTCCGCGCAGGCCCGCGGGTTCCCGGGGCAGTTCCTCCAGATCGGACTCTTCGCACAGCGGAGGCGGCTCCTGGTCGGACGACTCGTCGAGTTCGTGCGGGAGCGGCAGCAGTTGCGGCGGAGGCGGCAGCAGTTGTGGGGGCGGAGGTGGCGGCGGCGACTGACGTGCGAGCTCCGCTTCCGGGTGGCATAGACGAGCGCCGGGCGGGGCACACTGCCGCCAGTCGAGGGCGGGGGCTCTGCCATGGAGTGGGCGGACGAAGGCGTACGGATCGCGGTCTGGTGGCTGGTGGGCTTCGCGGCCTTCCACGTACTCATCGGGATCTGGTGCCTCCTCAGGGGCCTGCGCGACCGGGTGGTCATCCTCCGGGTCCGGTTCGGGGCCATCGGCCCGGTGGAGGCGTCCCGGCAGGCGGACGGTGACGCGGAGGCCGCGCGGACCGGGGTCCTCCTGCTCATCAAGGCAGGGGCGGTGGAGGTATCGGACACGGGCGTGCTCAGCGTCGTGCCCCGCGCTGCCGAGCCGGCCGATCCTGTGCTGTCCGCACTGCTGGGCGGGATCCGGCGGCGCGGCGCCGGGGGAACACCCCTCTACAGGATCCGGGAGAAGACCGGCTTCGAGGACTTCTGGAGCCTGCTGACGCGGCGGGCGCCGGATGTGCGGCAGCATGCCGAACCGAGCCGGGCGGCGGCCCAGTTCGCCGCCGCGGCTGCGAGCTTCGGAATGATCTCGCACGGTATGGCGACCGATGTGCCGTTCCCTCCGTTCGACGGCGACCCCGGCCTGTGGATGGTGCTGTGGTGGCCCCTCTGGGGCCTGCTCGCGCTGACCTCCCTGGTCTGGCCGAAGGACCACTCCAGGCGCTGGCGGCGCTTCAACGCGTACTGCCGGAGAAGGGCGGCCGCCGAACTGGAGGGGCTGCCCGGCGAGGCGCGCAGGGCGGTCGGCAAGAGTGCGACCAGGCCCGTCCCGCCCCGTCCCGCGCGGCGGCCAGCCCCGCGTTCGGGCAACAGGACCTCCCCGGACGGTGGTGGCGGGTGGGCCGACGAGGCCGCCGACTCGTGCGGAGGCTGCGGGTGCGGGAGCGACTGAGCGGCGCGGACCTCTACCCGGGGTGAAGCGACGACGGACGCGGAGGACGCGTTTGTCATCGCGGTCGCCGCCTGGGCGCCCATCGGGCGTTCATCGCACCGGCATGCCCCCATGAGGACTGTTCACGACCATGGCCAGAGACCCAGCGGCCAGGTAGTAGTGATCCGGGAAGTACTCAATGTGCCGGTGCCCGCCGTCGTGCATCTCCCCGATCGACCGGATTTCTTCACCGAGAGCGGTCAAGCCCCGCTGATCACCCTCGACGCGCAGAACACTCTGCTCCGGGTCGACTCCGATACGGACACCCGGGCCGCCGGTCCTCACCACTTCGACCGAAGCCAGTTCCGTGCCACCGAAGCCCGGTTCGGCCGAGGCGGTGGTTTCCATGCCGCCCTTCCCCGCGGCGAGAGCGAGAGCCAGGGCAAGGAGGTCCGCCGCGCCGCCCGAAACATCCACCCCCTCCTCGTGGGAAAAGAACAAGATCCTCATTCGCCACCACCCCTTCGGTTCCACCACGCCGGACTCCACCATCACAGCCGTTGCCCCTGGTCAACCGGGCTCTCGCGGCTCACAAGGCCGTCGAGTCCGGCGAGTCCGGCGAAACGGCCGTCATCCTTGCATCACTTTGGTGCGGGCGTGACATTCGACAACAGAACCAGGCTCAATCCACCGCGCTTCGAGGGCCTTCGGGACACCGAGCCCCCCTCAACGCGTAACCCATAGGTTACGCTTCTGGTGTGGACGAAGTGAGCGAGGTGGCGCAGGCCGTCGCCGACCCCGTGCGCCGGGAGATCCTGATGCTGCTGCACCGCGCCCCGCTGACGGCGGGCGACATCGCAGCCCGGTTCGCCATCAGCCGGCCCGCGGTCAGCCGCCATCTGCGGGTCCTGCGGGAGAGCGGCCTGGTCCGGGACGAGCAGATCGGACGGCACCGGCAGTACTCCCTCGTCCCGTCCCGGCTGGACGGCCTCGCCGCCTGGCTCGCCCGGTTCGACACCCGGCACGCCGACTGGTCGCAGCGGCTGGACGCCCTGGCGACCGAGGTCCACCGCACCGGGCGGGACCGCCGCCGGGCCGGGCCCGTAAGCGATCACAGCACCGTGCACCACCCCGAGGAGGACACGGCATGACCCCTGAGCCCAGCGGACGACTCGTCCCCACTCCCACCGGCCACGATCTGGTCCTGACCCGCAGCTACCGCGCCCCCGCCGAGGACGTCTGGGCGAGTGTCACCGAGCCGGAGCGCACCGCCCGCTGGTTCGGCCCGTGGCGCGGACGGGCCGCGCCGGGCGCCACCGTGGAGGTGCAGTTGGTGTTCGAGGAGTCGGCGCCCTGGTGCCCGCTCCGGATCGAGGCCTGCGAGGCGCCGCGGCGGCTCGCCGTCTCGATGGAGGACGAGGCCGGATCCTGGTCGCTGGAGCTGCTGCTGACCGAGACCGACGGCACCACCGAACTCCGGCTGGTCCACCACCTCGCCTCGCCGGAGCATCTCGGCGAGACCGGACCCGGCTGGGAGTACTACCTGGACCTGCTCACGGCCGCACGCACCGGTGGCCCGCGGCCCGTCTTCGAGGACTACTACCCGGCGCAGAAGGCGTACTTCGAGTCCCTGGCCTGACCCCCCGGGCTCGGTGCGGCAGGCGGTGGCACCGGCACGGCCCGTCGTGCCGGTGGCACCGGCCCCCGGAGCGGGGACCGGTGCCACCGGTCGGAACTGTCGTGCGCTACGGGACGGGCCCGCGGCGGGTCAGCGCCGCTGCTGCGGGTCCTTCACCTTGCCCGTGAAGAGCGGGCCGTCGACCCAGCCGTTGTCCCAGTCGTACATGACGCCCAGCTGCACGCCTATCGACTCCTCCGGCTCGGTCAGCGTGTCGGCGATCGTCGGTACGGACACTTCGACGCTCGCCGCGCCCGCGGGTACGTTGAGCCACATCTGGGAATTGGCCTCCGACAGGGGCCGTTCGGGTTCGGCGGGTACGCCCTGCTCCTCCAGCCACTGGGGGTCGACGTCCTTGGTGGACAGCTCCGGACCGCTGCCGGACGGCCGGAAGGTGAGCCGCGCCCAGGAGTCCGTGTCGGACGGGGCGGAAAGCTGGATCTTCCAGATCAGCTTGGAGCCCTCGGTGACCGAGTCGGCCACGGGGACCAGACTGATCTCGGGCCTGGGGTCGTCGTTCTCGACGAGCAGACCCCCGATGGCGGCACCGACCGCCGCTCCGCGCACGGCCTTGGCCGTGATCTCGTGGTTGATGTCGTCGCTGTAGCGGGTGTTGCCGCTGACCGTGACCGGCACGGTCACGGGGGCACCGGCCGTCACCTTCACGGTACGGACGGCTGTCGTGTACGTCTTCGGGTCGAGGACGCCGATCTTGACCGTGCCGGTGCCCTTGCCGGTGGCTCGGGCGGTCACCTGGTAGGTGCGGCTGCCGGAGTCGCCTTCCTTCACCCGCTGCAGGGAGACATCAACCCGCGGAAGCGGTACGGGGCGTACCTCCGGGGTGCCGGGGCGCCAGCCCCAGGCGTCCACCAGCCAGAGGCTGCCGGAGGTGCTGCGCGGGGTGATCTCGACCGACCGGATCCGCTTCTGGTCGAGACCGGCAGCGGCGGCCGCCTTCAGCGGGACCCGTACCTCACGCGCCCAGCGCGAGGTGGTCATGTCGGTACCGGGCAGGCCGTCGACCGTCGCCCGGCCGAGCACCGCCCGCTTGCCGGAGGCATCGGTCACGGCGATGTCGAGGAGGGTGCCGGAGCTGTTCGGCGGTACGGCGACGCGCAGCGCGAGCGCCTCGGAGCCGGCCAGCGAGAATGCCCGGCCCGGTGTCAGCTTCACCGGGCCGCCGGCCTTCGTCCAGTCGGCCCTGACCGCGTTGCGGCCCGGTTCGTCACCGGCGGCCCCCCACTCCGCGGAGTGCGGCGACTTGCCGGCCTCGGCCTCCTTCAGACAGGCCGCGTTGTCGTTGGACGAAACCTGGGCGCAGACCCGGCCGCCGGTCACCGACAGCGGGGCGTCGGGCAGGATCGCCGGGGTCCGGTTGGCGCCGACGGCGTGGCTCAGCACCCGGGCCGGGCCCGCGGAGGGCGCGCTGCGGCCGGAGCCGTCGAGGAGCGGGCGGACCCGGTCGTCGCCCGCGAGGAACAGCCGTGCGGCGGCGGCGATATAGGTGGTGCCCGCCGCCTGCTGCTGCGCCGCGGTCAGCCGGGTCTTCGCCGCCGTTCCGCAGACCGGGTCCCCTTCCTCGAACCAGTCGTCGTGGGCCGGTGCCTCGGTCTGGCCGGGCGTCCACTCGGTGTTGAAGTAGTTGTGGTTGGCGCCGACCATGTACACCGCGCTGTGCAGCGCCGTACCGCGGCCGATGCCCCGGGCGGCGTCCAGGAACATCTGCCCCTGGAGGTCGGACACATCGCCGTCGCAGCCCGGCAGCATCGTCAGGGACGGCACATCGGGCGCCGGGTTGTGGCCGAAGATCGTGGGACCGATCAGTACGGTGCCGCGGATCCGCCAGCGCACCGGCCCGCGGTAGCCGTCGTCGGCGCGGGGCACCGGGGAGACGCTGTCGTAGGCCGCCCGGTTGACGCCCTCACCGCCCCGCGAGTGGCCGACGAGAAGCACCTTGTTGAGGTCGGCGGCCTTTGTCGCGCGGACGGCCGCCGGTGCCTTCGCGGGGTTCGCGCTCCACTCCGCCCAGCGGGCCAGATGCTGCCGCACCAGGGAGGAGCGGGCCTGGGCCCCGGCGTCGGGCTTGGGGCCGTCCTGCGCGTTGATGCCGTTCGCGGAGATGGAGACCGTCACATAGCCCTGGGAGGCCAGGCGCTTCTGGTCGTGCAGATAGCCGCGGTAGCTCGGTATCGCCTTCTCGTCCGGCTTGCACGGCCAATTGCCGCTTGCCCAGTCCGAGCCCGGTACGTAGCAGGTGCCGTGCCGGCCGTGCAGGAAGAGCGCCAGCGGGCGCTTGCCGGGCGCGTCGACCGGGCCGACGACCGTGGCGCGCATCTCCACGGGCGTTTTGTAGCCCGGCAGCTGCACCGACTTCAGGGAGTACTCGCCACTGGTGGTGCGGTACTTGCCGGGGACACCCGGGTCAACCGCGTTGGCGGGCAGCGCGGCCGGGACCTTGACGTCGGCGGGTGCGCTCCGGCGGGCGGAGGATCGTTTCGCTCCGGCGGCGTCCAGCCGTCGCGCCCCGGCGACGACCTGGAGTTCGTCCACCGGTCCGATCGCCGACGGGTCGACGCGGAGCCTGAACGTACGGTGGTCGGGGGAGGGCTGCGGTATGCCGAGGGTCCGGTCCCCCGAACGGAACTCGACCAGGGCCCCGCCCAGGCCCACGGGCACGGGTGAGCTCCAGGTCAGCTCCCCGCCGCCGAGCCGCCAGCCGTCCGGCAGCCGCTTCCCCTCGGCGGCGCCCGGCGGCGCCCCGGGTATGGATTCCCCGGGCTGCTGCGGCTGGGCCCAGCCCGGTGCCGCGCCCGCGGTCAGCGCGGCGGCCGTGACGGCGGCCGTCAGCGCGCGTGAGACCAGTCTCACGATGGTGTCTCCTCGTCGTCCGTCGGAACATCGGAACCCCGGAGTCCCAGGGCTCCGACGAGGAAGAGGTATGACACACCGTCAACGGTTGCCTCATCAGCCCCATTACGGTGAACCGGGCGGCAGGGCGAACCGGCCCGCCGATGCGGCAGTTCGCACCGAATACACCGTGAAAGACGTGAGGTTCACGCCATACCACGCGGGGATACGCGTCCTTATGGTGTTGCCCGCGCCATATGCAAGGGCTGCCCGCAGCGCGGGCAGGAGTCCGGGGCGGGGCGCGTCCCGAACCGTGTGCACGGTCCCGCTGAACCCCGAATCCGTTGGGGGTGGCATGGCTACCGCCCGTACCGCTACCGGCCCGCCCGCCGCCGCACCGCGGCGGCCCGGCACCCGACCCGGCTCATCTCCACCGCTCCCGGCCCGGCCGGGCCCGTCGCGCCCGGGGACCTCCCCGGCACGCCGGGCCCGGGGGGCCGACGACCCTCCAGGAGACACCATGCCCACGGCAATCCCCCGTACCCCCGGACGGAATCCGGCCCCCGGCGCGCTCCCCGTGCTGGGGCACGCGGCGAGCATGCTCAGGGACCCGCTCGGCTTCTTCGCCGCGCTGCCCGCCCACGGTGACCTGGTCGACATCAGGATGGGCCCGTTCAAGGCCCTCGTGGTCACCTCGCCCGAGCTGATCCACCAGGTGCTGATGGACGACCGGACCTTCGACAAGGGTGGCCCCGTCTACGAGCGGACCAAGGAGGTCCTCGGCGACGGGGTGGTGACCTGTCCGCACAAGGACCACCGCCGCCTCCGCAGACTCGCCCAGCCCGCCTTCAGCCCGGCCCGCCACACGGCGTACGCCCGGATCATGTGCGAACAGACCGCCCTGGTGACCGATGCCTGGTCGGACGGTCAGGAGATCGACATCCTGGCCGATATGACGACGGTCGCCGCCCGTACCGGCGTGGCGACCTTCTTCGCCGGGCATCTGACCTCGCCGTCGCTGGCGAAGACCCCGAAGGACCTGGCGACCGTCGCCCGCGGGGTCTACCAGCGGATGCTCTTACCCGCGCCGCTCGACCGGATACCCACCCCGGGCAAGCGGCGCTACGACCGCAGCAGAGCCCGGCTGCGCAGCACCATCGACGGGGTGATAGCCGACTACCGCCGCACCGGGGAGGACCACGGCGATCTGCTGTCGATGCTGCTGGCCACCACCGGCGACAAACTCACCGACACCGAGCTCAACGACGCCGCGATCACCTTCTTCTTCGGCGCCACCGACACCATCGCCATCACCATCGCGTGGGCCCTGCACCTGCTCTCCCTGGACCGGGGCATCGAGGACGCCTTCCACAAGGAAGTCGACACCGTCCTCGACGGCCGCCCCGCGGCGGGCTACGACGACCTGGACCGGCTGGTGCTCACCAGACGCATCATCACCGAGACCCTCCGGCTCTATCCGCCGATCTGGCTGTTCACCCGCGTGGTCAGCACCGATACCGAACTGGGCGGCCACCGCGTCCCGGCCGGTACCAATGTGGTGATCAGCCCCTATCTCGTCCACCGCTCCGGCGCACTCCACCCGGACCCGGAGAACTTCGACCCGTCCCGCTGGGAGACCCAGGGCCTGGAGCCCGTCCGCCGCAGCGTGGTACCCACCATCCTCCCGTTCGGCGCGGGCGCCCGCGGCTGTATGGGCGAGACCTTCGCCATCAACGAAATCACCCTGGCCCTGACGAACATCGCGGCCCGCTGGCGACTGCTCGCCGTGAACCCCGCCGCGGTCCGGCCCACTTCGGGCGCCATTCTGGGCCCCTCGGGGCTGCGGCTGCGGGCCGCCGCCCGGAACACCGCGAACACCGCGACCGCCTGACCGGCCCCCGGCCGCACCCGTAGGCCGGGTCCGACAACCGCTTCCGGCCCGGACGGAATCCGGGCCGGAAGCACCGCCTCAGCCGTCCGACGCGGCCGCCGCGGTCCGGAACGGCAGCCCCGCGCAGGCCCGCCGCTTCAGCTCCCTGAAGTCGCGGAAGCCGTCCATCCAGGTGACCGCGTTGCCGTGCTCGTCGTGGTCCTCGGACACCCGCAGCAGTTCGGGGTCGAAGTGCTCCAGCAGCCGGGGGTCGTCCAGCGCGATCCCGGCCGGCGGAGCCGCGGTCTCCAGAACCGGCCGCCCGATCACGACCTCCGCGCGGAGCGCGCCGCCGATGGTGAACAGATGGTTCTCGCCGTAGAACAGCCCGGCGTGGACATCGCCCCCGATCCGGGCGGAGCAGTCGTTGTAGTCGCCGATCAGCCGGTCGGTGCGCAGTTCGCCGTGGACCTCCAGCCAGCCGCCGGTCACCACGTCACGCGCCCGCATACTGCCGGTCACCAGGGCGAAGGACTCGGGATGGTCACTGTCCCGGTAGGCACCGCCGACGACCAGATCACCGAGCACCACCAGCAGACAGATGCCCTCCTGGGCCAGGTCGAGGTCGCCGGGTATGTACACGTCGCCGTCGGCGAACCGGATGTCGGTGGTGTAGTGCTCGATCTCGTCGAGCATCTCGGTGACCCGTTCGGTCTTGTACCCGTCGTGGAACCGCCGGATCGCCGGAAGCACCTCGGCGAGGGAGATCTGGTCCTGCTGGTAGCTGCGCACGCTGGCCGTCATGGGCGGAACCCTGGCACACGGCACCGACACCGTGCCGGAGAACGGGTTCGGGCGGGAGTCCGGAGGATCGCCGGCGGGGGCGGCAGAAAGCTCGCCGTCATGGCCGCACCGCATTTCGGATCGAATTAATAGTACTGGTGGTTCCGTTATGCTGAAAAGGCGTCTTCGGTCCAAACCGGCCTCCCAAAAAACTCTGTTCATATTACTTTTCATATCACCATTCCCCAGGGGGAAGTTTGCTGTCCGATCCACTTCCCCTGCCGTCCGGCGATGGCGGCGTACGGCTGCCCCTGGCATCGGGCCAGCGGGAGATCTGGTTCAGCCAGGCCAGGTCGGGCCGTCAACCCGCCTTCCGCATCGCCGAATACCTGGAGATCGGCGGGCCGGTGCGGCCCCCGCTGCTGGAAGCCGCGATCCGCAGGGTCGTGACCGAGGCCGAGCCGCTCGGCGTACGCTTCGGGTCGCAGGCCGGAGTGCCGTGGCAGACGATCGATACGGCGCGGGAGTGGGAATTCCCCGTATTCGACGTCAGTTCCCGGCCCGACCCGCGGGAAGCCGCGGAAGAATGGATGCGCGGCGATCTGAACCGCCCGAGGGACCTCGAACGGGAACCCCTTTTCTCCTATGCGCTGTTCACCCTGGCAGCGGACCGATACGCGCTCTACCACAGCTTCCACCACATCGTCGTCGACGCCGCGGGCGGCGCACTGGTGATGCGACGGATCGCCGAGGTCTACACGGCACTGGCCGAAGGCGGCACTCCGCCGGAATCCCCCTTCGGATCGCTGCGACGGCTGATCGAACGCGACACGGCCTACCAGTCCTCGCCGGAACGTGCCGCCGACCGCGCCCACTGGGCCGCGCACTTCGCGCGACGCCCCGCGCCGGCCCCCCTCACCACCGGTACCGACACCGACAGCGGCGCCGTGTCCGCGCCCGCTTCACTGCGGGAGACCGTGCACCTCGACGACCGGCAGGCGGACCGGCTGCGCACGGCGGCCAGGGCCGCCGGGGTGCACTGGTCGGTCGTGCTGCTGGCGACGACGGCGGCGTACGTCCACCGGCATACCGGCGCGTCCGACATCGTCATCGGCCTGCCGGTCACCGCCCGCACCGACGCCGAACTGCGCGCGCTTCCCGGGATGCTCGCCAACGTCGTACCCCTGCGCCTGTGCGTATCGGCGGACACCCGCCTGCGCGATCTGCTGCGGCAGGCATCCCGCGAGGCCCGGCGGGCCCTGCGGCACCAGCGCTACCGCTGTGTCGACCTCGCCCGGGACCTGCGGCTGCCCGACGCGGGACGTGACTTCATGACCGCCCAGATCAACGTCATGTCCTTCGCATACGACTTCACCTTCGCCGGGCACCCGGTCACCGCCCGCAACCTGTCCACCGGGGTCACCGGCGAACTGAACGTGGTGGCATACGACAGGGCCGACGGGACGGGTCTCCGGATCGACTTCAACGCCCCCGCCGGGCCCTACACCCGCTCCGGTCTGGCCGGACACCGCGACCGCTATCAGCGGCTCCTGAACGCCTTCTGCGACCTCTCCTCCCCCGACCGCACCGTCGGCGGTGCCGACCTGCTGTCCGAACCGGAACGCCGCCGCGTGCTCGTCGAGTGGAACGCCACGGCCCGCGCGGTACCCGCGGTCACCCTCACGGAGCTGCTCACGGCTCAGGCCGGGCGCACCCCCGACCGCCTCGCGGTACTCGCGGACGAGGACGGGCAGCAACTGACGTACGCCGAACTCCACACCGCCGCCGACCGGCTGGCGGGCCTGCTCCGGGAGCACGGCGCCCGGCCCGGAGCGCGTGTCGCCGTCGCCCTGCCGCGCCGCCCCGGACTGCTGGTCGCCCTGCTGGCCGTGCTGAACACCGGGGCCGCCTATCTGCCGCTGGACCCCGAGCAACCGGCCGAACGGCTGGGCCGGATGCTCACCGACGCGGCACCGGTCCTGGTCGTCACCGAGCCGGACGCCACGGCGGCCTCGGCTCTCACCGAGCCGGACCGGGTACCCCGGCTGCTGATCGACGGCCGCGGAGCCGCGGTTGCCGGCCGGGGCAGCGCCCTCGTACCGCCTCCCGGCCCGGCCGCGGCCCGGCCGGAGGATCCGGCATATCTGATCTACACCTCGGGCTCCACCGGTCGGCCCAAAGGCGTCCTCGTCCCGCACCGGGCGATCGTCAACCGGCTGCTGTGGATGCAGGACACCTACCGCCTCACCGGCCGGGACCGGGTCCTGCAGAAGACCTCCACCGGCTTCGACGTGTCCGTATGGGAGCTGTTCTGGCCGCTGATCAGCGGTGCCGTCCTCGTCCTGGCCCGGCCCGGCGGCCACCGGGACCAGCGCTACGTGGCCCGCGTGATCCGGGAACAGGGCATCACCACCGCGCACTTCGTGCCGTCGGTGCTCGACGCGTTCCTCGCCGAACCCGCCGCCGCCGGATGCGACCGGCTGCGGCAGGTCTTCAGCAGCGGGGAAGCGCTGCCCCGCTCGACGGCCGAACGCTTCCACACCCTGCTGCCGCGGACCGCGCTCCACAATCTGTACGGGCCCACCGAAGCCGCCGTCGACGTCACCCACCACCGGTGCGTGCCCGGCGCCACGGGACCGGTGCCCATCGGCAGACCCGTATGGAACACCCGGCTGTACGTCCTCGACGCCGCGCTCCAGCCCTGCGCGCCGGGAATGCCCGGCGAGCTGTACCTCGCGGGCGCCCAACTGGCCACCGGCTACCACGCCCGCCCGGAGCTGACCGCCGAGCGCTTCCCCGCGGACCCGTTCGCGGAACTCTTCGGCGCCCCGGGGAGCCGGATGTACCGTACCGGCGACCTGGCCGGCTGGCTGCCGGACGGCAGCGTCGAGTATCTCGGCCGCACCGACGACCAGGTCAAACTGCGCGGAGTCCGGATCGAACTGGGCGAGGTCGAGAGCGCGCTGCGGGCGCTGCCCGGGATCGCCCAGGCCGCCGCCAGGGTGATCGGCGAACGGCTCGTCGGCTATGTGACCGAACGTCCGGCGGCCGGCTCTCCGCACCACGGCACCGACCCCGCCGAAGCACGCCGCCGGCTGGCACTCACCCTCCCCGAGCCCATGGTGCCCGCCGACCTCGTCGTCCTCGACTCGCTGCCGCTGCACCCCAGCGGCAAGCTGGACCGCAACGCACTGCCCGACCCCGGGCACCGCACCGGCGCGGCGGGCCCCCGGCCCGGGCCCGACACCCGCGAGGCGCGGCTGGCCGCACTCTTCGGCGAGGTCCTCGACCTGGAGGGCCTCGGCGCCGACGCCGACTTCTTCCAGCTCGGCGGGCACTCCCTGCTCGCCGCCCGGCTGCTGGCCCGCGTCCACGAGGTCTTCGGCACCGAACTGCCGATCCGCACGCTGTTCGAGGCACCCACGGTGGCCCAGCTCGCCAAGCAGCTCGACCAGGCCGAACCGGCGCCGGACCCGGACCGGTGTACGGCGGACCGCGATCCGGCGCACGGGGACCGGAATCCGGCAGACAGGGTTCCGCCGCACCGGGATACAAGGGACCGGGACCGGGTTCCGGCGCACCGGGAGACGTCCGGTTCCCTCACTCCGTGGGACCGCCTCGACCCTCTGCTGTCACTCCGCGGCGATGGCGGCGCTCCCCCGCTGTTCTGTATCCACCCCGGCAGCGGCCTCGGCGGTGCCTACGCCGGTCTGCTGCGCCACCTCGGCCGGGCCCGGCCCCTCCACGCCCTCCAGGCGGTCGGCCTCACCGCACCCGAGCGGGCGATGCCCGCCGCGGTGGAGGAGATGGCCGCCGACTACGTCCGGCGCATCAAGACGGTCCGGCCGTCCGGCCCGTACCACCTGCTGGGCTGGTCCTTCGGCGGCCTGGTCGCCCACGCCATGGCAACCCGGTTGCAGAGCCGGGGGGAACAGGTCGGAGTCCTCGCCGTCCTCGACGCCTACCCCGACAACCGCCGCATCCTCTCCGGCCGGACCGAACCGAGCGAGGAACAGTGGCTGCGGCTGGCCCTGGACTTCGCCGCCGGCTTCCCCGGCGACCCCGGTCCCGAGCCTCAGCGCACCCCCGCGCCGAACAGCGGCCATCAGGAACCGGTCCGTCCCGCGGCGGACACGGACACCCTGATCGCCGCCCTGCGCCGCACCGGCCTGCCCGAACCTCTGCTACGGGACCCGCTCGCCTCCCCGCTGCTGGGCGTCGTCCGCAACAACCTCACCCTGAGCAGCCGGTTCACTCCCCAGGTCTTCGACGGCGACCTGCTGCTTTTCACCGCGGAACAGGCCGTTCCCGGATACCCCGCCGACCCGGCCCACACCCCCCGGCAGTGGCAGCGCCATGTGACCGGAACGGTGCACGCACACGGCGTACCCGCGCACCACTTCCACCTCCTGCACCCCGGCCCTCTGGCCCATATCGGCCCACTGCTGGCCGCGGCCCTCACCGAGGCGGACTGAACAGGATCCGCACCCGGAAATCCCCTCTCAGCGCTCCTCGCCGTCCTGCTCTCCGTCCTCCTGTGCCGTCATGGAGACCATCGCCGCGAAGCCGTGGAACGTGCCGCGATAGGCGCTGGGCGTCATGCCCGTCAGACGGTGGAAGTGGTGGCGCAGGTTGGCCGGTGAGCCGAAACCCGACTCGACCGCTATCCGGTCGATCGGGATGTGCGTGTTCTCCAGCAGCAACTGGGCCTTGTGGAGGCGGGCCCGGAGCAGGAACTGGAGCGGGGGCAGGCCCGTCTGGGCGCGGAAGCGGCGGGTCAGGCTGCTGACGCTGACACGGGCGTGTGCGGCCATGTCGGCGAGGGTGAGCGGGCGGTGGAGGTTGGCCTCGGCCCAGGCGCGGGTCGGGCTGATATCGGTCCGGTCGCTGATCTCGCGTTCCAGTTCCTCCCGGTCGGTGACGGCCGAGTCGTGCAGCGGCATGATGAGCTGCCGGACGGTCGTGGCGGCGGTCTGCACTCCGTGGTCCCGCTCGACGAGGTCGACGCAGAGGTCGAGTCCGCCGAAGAACCCGGCCGCGGTGAAGAAGGGGCCGTCCTCCACCGACGGTGTGCCCACCGGCACGACCTCGACCCGCGGATGGAGCTCGGCGAGCTCCGGGAGGTTCGGCCAGGCCGTGGTGGCCCGGCGGCCGTCGAGCATGCCCGTGGCCGCGAGGGTGAAGGTCCCGGTGCCGACCGCGGCCATCCGGCAGCCCCGTTCCGCACAGGCGCGCAGCGCGTCGGCGACCTCGGGCGGGGGCGGTTCACGGAAGGCGTCGTGGCCGGTCACCAGGACCGTGTCCGCATCGTCCAGAGCCTGGAGACCCCACGGGGTGGTGAGCCCCAGGGGTGGTTCGCCGGTGGTGACGGACCCGGTGGACGAACAGATCCGCACCTCGTACGGGACCCGGGGCAGAACCGGCGTGACGGCCGTGAACACCATGCCCGGAATGGTGAGTTGATGGCCCGGCACCCCGTTCGCGACCAGCACGGCGATCACTGACATGAGCAGAATTTAGTGCAAGGTGATCAGGGTGCCGCTTTTTCGACGGTGCGTACGGAAGACAGGATGAACAGGCAGTCGCAGGAAGCGAGGGGACGCCCGGCGGCTCGAATCCCGTACACACGACCGAGGGGACAGCTCTGTGTTCCACCGCATGACCGCCACCCGAACAGCCCGGTACGCGGCCGTCGCTCTGGCCACCGCCGTCTGTACCACCGCGATGACCGGCACCGCCGGCGCGATCATCGGCGGCAAGGACTCCACCCAGCGCTACTCCTTCATGGTCTCCATCCCCATGAAGAACGACGTCGGCCACTGCGGCGGCTCGCTGATCTCCCCGCAGTGGGTCGTCACCGCCCGCGCACTGCTTCGACCGCTCCCTCGGCGCCGACCCCACCGGCACCGTCCGGATCGGCAGCGAGAACCGCACCTCCGGCGGGACCGTCCGCACGATCAGCCACGTGGTGACCCACCCCGGCTACTCCGCGGACCCCGGCAGCAACGACATCGCGCTCGTCCGCCTGGACCGGCCCGTCACCCACCAGCCGGTCAGGATCGCCCACCGCCCCGGTCCGGTCGGCACCCTCACCCGGGCCATCGGCTGGGGCACCGTCTCCGAAACCGAGGACATCTACCCCGAACGGCTCCAGCAGCTCGGACTCCGCACCGTGCCGCCCGGCGACTGCACACTCATCGACCCCGCGTCCGAGCTGTGCCAGCTCGGACGGGTGCCCGGCACGATGGCCTGCGGCGGCGACTCCGGCGGCCCGCTCCTCAAGCACACCGGCAAGCGCTGGGAGCTCATCGGCGCCACTTCTCGCGACGGCAACCGCGACGGGATCTGCACCAACGCGCCCGGGATCTGGACCGACGTCACCGCCCACCGGAACTGGATCGACAAGTTCCTGGACAGGACGCCCACCGGCGACGGTGTCCGGAACACCGAGGGAGACCGGCGATGACGACGGAGCGAGTACGAGCAGGACTGATGGCGTCCGTCGCCGTGGTCGCGGCCCTGAGCGCCGCGGCGCCCGCCGTCGGCCTGCCGTCCACCGCACCCGCCGCGACCACGGCCGCCCGCCCCGGGCCCACCGAGCACACCGACCGCGCAGAGCGGGCCGTCGTCTCCGGGATCGAGCGCCGCGCCCACCCGCTGAGCAGCGCCGCGCCGGGCGGTCCGAGCGGAGATCTGACAGCCCTCTCCCGCATGGTCAAAGGTGCGACCATCGTCGGCGTCGGCGAGGCCACCCACGGCTCCAAGGAACTGTTCCAGCTGAAGCACCGCCTCTTCCAGCACCTGGTCGAGAAGAACGGCTTCCGGACCTTCTCGCTGGAAGTGCACTGGTCGGCGGGCGCCCGCCTCGACGCGTACGTGCGCACCGGCCGGGGCGACCTGCGGCAGATCATGCGCGACGAGTTCCAGTTCACCTTCGAGGACTGGCGCAACGAGGAGTTCCGCGCCCTCTTCACCTGGATGCGCGAACACAACCGGACCGCCGCCCCCGACCGGCAGGTCCGTGTCATGGGCAACGACATCGGCGACGTGGGCCGGGAACAGTACGAGCGCATCCTCACCTGGGCCGCCCGGCACCAGCAGGCCCTGCTGCCCGAGCTGCGCCGGCGCTACGCAGCGCTGCTGGCCCTGCCGCACAGTATGGGAGAGCGGATGCAGGCCCTGATTGCGAAGCCCGCCGCCGAACTCAGGTCCATCGATGCCGACGCGCGAGCCGCCTACCGGCTGCTGGAGCAGGCGGACACGAAGGACCCCTGGGTACTCCAGGAAGCCCGCGTCATCCAACAGCACACGGCCGTGTTCACCTACGAGGGCAGCCCGGCCGAACAGGCCGAGGCGAACCGGCACCGCGACCGGGCGATGGCCGAGAACACGGCATGGTGGCAGCGGCAGACCGGGGACCGGATCCTCGTATCCGCCCACAATGCCCACCTCGGCTACGAGACACCCGATGCGACGACGCACCCCAAGGTGCAGGGCGCCTTCCTCCGGGAACTGGTCGGAGACGAGTACCTGGCGATCGGCACCACCATCCACAGCGGCGAGTACCGGGCGATGAACACGGAGACCGGCCGGTACGAGGTGTTCTCCACCGGCCCAGCCGCCCCCGGCAGCAACGAACACACCCTCGACAAGGTCCGCCACCACGACTACTACGTGGACCTGCGCACGGCAGGCCGCACCCCGGCCGTCGGCAACTGGCTGAACGGCTCCCGTCCCACCTTCGTGATACCGGGGTCGTACCCCAGCGAACGGCGGTCCGTAGCACTGGGACGCACCTTCGACGTGATCGTGCACCTGAACCATGTCCACGCGTCCGTACCCATGGACCGGTAGCGCCTCGTCAGGGACGGGAACAGAGAGAGAACCCCCGGCCCGGACGGATCCGGACCGGGGGTTCCGTCAAAGCAATGCGGGTTATTGCGGAAAAACAGAAAGACCCCAGATGAACTGGGGTCTCCGCTGGTGTCCGAGGGGGGACTTGAACCCCCACGCCCGATAAAGGGCACTAGCACCTCAAGCTAGCGCGTCTGCCATTCCGCCACCCGGACTCAGGTGACCGCCTCGGGGGTGTTCCCCGCGGCGACATGGACAACAATACCAGGGGTTCGGCCTGCTCATCGACCACGTTTCCCGTGGTCAGTGGGGTGGACGGGCGGAAAAGCCGAGGGCGGGACCACTTGCGAGCGGGTGACTACCCTGTGTGATCAGGGGGGAGTGCGGCCGGGATGCGCGGCGTCTACCGCGGTAGTTCTTCCGATCCCCGCCGGGCAGCCACGGTGAGCCGGTCGGCCAGGCTCTTGAGTGCCTGACGCAGTTCGTCGGGCTGGTGGATGGTGAAGGGCCATTCCAGGGAGGCGAGCAGGTGGGCCATGCCGTCCAGTGATTCCGCCTGTGCGCGCATGAGCACGCCGGTGGGCCGGGCGGTGAGGGTCACCGCTGAGCGAGGCAGTCGGCGGGCGATCTCGTCGAGGGGGCCGTGGATCGTCACCTCGACACTCCAGCGGTAGAGCCCCTGGGCGAGGGTCGAAGTCAGGTGGGCCACGGGGTCGAAGCCGGCGGGTGCGGTGAAGGCGGCGGCTCGGGGGGTGGCGGAGTCGATGCGGTCGATGCGGAAGGTGCGCAGGCTGTCGCGGAGGTGGTCGTGGCCGACGACGTACCAGCGGCCGGTGTGGAAGACCACGCCGTAGGGGTCGATATCGCGTTCGGTGTGTTCCCGGCGCCAGGACCGGTGGCTGATGCCGATGGCCGTGCGGGCGCGGGAGGCCTGGGCCAGTGCCAGCAGGACGCCGGTTCCGGGGGCCTGCCCGGTCACGGCGTCGGCGGTGAACGACAGGGTCTCCCGCATGGCGGCGAGCGGTTCGCGCAGGGCCTGCGGAAGCACCCGTTCGATCTTGGCCAGGGCGCCGGCGCCGGCCGGTGCCGCGGTGCCCATGCCCAGGCGTTCCGCCGCGAGGAGGCCCAGGACGACGGCGAGGGCCTCGTCGTTGGTGAGGACCAGGGGTGGCATGCGGTAGCCGCGGGCCAGTCGGTAGCCACCGTAGCGGCCGCGTTCGGCTTCCACGGGGATGCCCAGTTCCCGCAGGTGGGCGGTGTACCGGCGCACCGTGCGGACGTCGGTGCCCAGGCGGTCGGCCAGCTCCGTCCCGGTGAGCCGGGCGTTGGACTGGAGGAGCTCCAGCAGGGTCAGCACACGGGTCAGGGGATGCGTCATCGATCACTCGGCATTTCAGGGCGGATTCTGTCCTGTATCGACTTTACGCTCCCCGCAGCACCTACTTCTGGGAGATCACATGGCCACCTTCGTACTCGTTCCCGGCGCCTGGCTCGGGGCATGGGCCTGGGAGGACACCGCCCGCGCTCTGCGGGAGCGCGGCCACACGGCGCTGCCGCTGACGCTGACCGGCCTGGCCGGGCACGCGGACCGGGGCGGACCCGAGACGGACCTGGACGCGCATATCGCGGACATCACCGGCTTCGTCGAGCGGGAGGATCTGCGCGAAGTGACGCTGGTCGCCCACAGCTATGCGGCCGCTCCGGTGACCGGGGCGGCCGGACGTCTCGGCGACCGGCTGGAGCGCGTGGTGTACGTGGACAGCGCCCCGTTCGCCGAGGGCATGTGCATGCTCGACCTGATGCCGCCGGAGGCAGCGGACCAGCTGCGCCGGCAGGTCGACGCTTCCGGCGACGGGTGGCGGCTGCCGATGCCGCCGTTCGAAGTCCTGGGCCTGTCCGGCAGCCTCGACGGGCTCGACGAGGGCAGGCGGGACGTTCTGCGCGCGGGTGCCACCCCCCAGCCCTTCGGCACCTTCACCCAGCGTCTCGCCGGCCCGGCCGAGCCCGGTCCCGGTGTGGACCGTGTCCTGGTCGCCTGCCACGACTTCACGGGCCTGCTGGATGCCGGGGTGCCGATGCTGTCCTACCTGAACCAGCCGCCGTGGCGACGCTTCGACCTGCCCACCGGACACTGGCCGATGCTGTCCGCGCCCGTCGAACTCGCCCGTGTCCTCGACAAGGCCGTCTCCTGACCGCGCCGGCCGGGAGGCACGGCCCGATGCCGGACCACGAAGACGTCCGCCGGCTGCGGGCCGGTGCGCAGGCCCTGGCCGACGGGGTACGGGAGGCCTCTGCCGAGGCGGTCGTCCGACGAGTCTTCGCCATCCAGGCCCAGGAGGCCACGGCCGCCGATCTGGGCATCCGGGTACGCGGGCGGAACATCACCGCCCGGGCCATCCGCGCGGCGTACGAGGACGAACGGAGCATCGTCCGCAACTGGTACATGCGCGGCACGCTGCACACCATCCCCGGCGAAGACGCCCACTGGGTACGGCAACTGCTCGCCCCCCGGGTCCTGGCCGCAACCAGCAGCCGCTACCGCCAACTGGGCCTGGGCGATGATCTGCGCGGGCGCGCCGACCGTCTGATCCGGCGGGTTCTTGCCACGCACGGACCACTCACCCGGGCCGAGCTGACCGGGCACCTCACCACCCTCGGTATCCCGCCGGACGGGCAGGCGCCTTTCCATCTGATCCGCCACGCGGCACTGACGGGCACCCTCTGCCACGGCCCACAGCGCGCCGGTGAGGCCACGTTTGTACTGGTGGACGACTGGCTGCCCACCACCGGGCGGGTCCGGTGGGAGGGTGATGCCGCTCTCGCCGAGCTGGCCCGCCGCTACCTGGCCGCGTACTCCCCCGCCGCCTCGGGGGACTTCGCCGCCTGGTCCGGGCTGCCGGTCACCCGGGCCCGCAGGGCTTGGAAACTGCTGGCGGAATCGGGCGCGATCGCCGAGTACGGGGCGTTGACCGTGCTCGCCGGGCGGGTGACGGAGCTCCCGGACTCGTCCGGCACCCCGGATGTCCGCATACTGCCCGCCTACGACAACTACCTGATCGGCTACCGCACCCGCGAGGTGTCCGTCCCCGCTCTCCACGAGGCCCGCGTCCGGCCGGGCGGCGGCCTCATCCGGCCCACCGTCGTCGCCGACGGCCTGGCCGTCGCCACCTGGGCCCGTGGCCCCGGCTCGCGCTCCGTCCAGGTGGATGTGTTCGAACCGGTCCCGCCTCGAATCGAGCAGGGTATCGACAGGGAGAAGGAGGCCGTCGTCGGGTTTCTGCAGCCCGCATAGAACAGATGCGGCTCGTGCGCGGTGATCAGGCGCCTGAGCCCGGTCGCGGCCCGCCGTCGGGCCCGGGTGCCCGGCCAGGAGGCGGGGCACCCGGGGTTCGGGGCGGTGGGTAACGGAGTGGGCATCAGCGGCGGCGGAGGGCCGCGAGGTTGCGGTAGCCCGTGGCGGCGTACTCCAGGGACTGGGCGGGCGAGGTGCCGCTCGGGGCGTTGTCCTGTTCGACCATCGGGTTGTGGTAGTTCCGGTTGCCCACCCGGGTGAAGAAGGCGCGGTAGTCGATATCACCCGTACCGAAGGGCACCATGTCGTAGCCGAGCCCGCTGGCGGTGTTCACCACTCCGTCCTTGGCGTGGAACAGCGGGTAACGCTTCCCGTTCCTGGCAACCAGCCGGGCCGGGTCGAAGACGCTGCGGACCGGGGTGCCGTCGTGGGCGGAGTACGTGTGGAACTTGTAGCGGGCCACATGTGCCCAGAACACGTCCATCTCCAGCCAGACGCTCCTGGGGTCGGTGCGCTTCAGGAAGTACTCCAGCTTGCGGATGCCGGAGCTGCGGGTCGGGCGGCCCTGGGCGTCCGGGGGGCCGCCGTCCAGGAGGAAGTCGTAGGCCGTGTCGTGGTTGTGGGTGTAGAGCTTGATGCCCGCGCGGCGGGCGATCGCGCCCAGGGCGTTCCACTTGTCGGCGGCGGTGTCCCACTCGGCCTTGGTGGAGCCCCAGGTCGGGTCCCCGCCGGTGCCCATATGGTCCATGCCGAGGATGTTCGCGATCTCCAGGGCGTGTTTGAAGCGGTCCAGGTCGGGGGTGCTCAGCGGCCAGGAGGCGGGGATGAAGCCGTGGCTGCCCTGTGCCCGCAGTCCGTACTCGTCCAGCCAGGAGCGGAGCAGCCGCGCTCCGGCCACCGCGTCGAGGTTCGCGCCGCCCGGGGCGTTCGCGTGCTGGCCGAAGCCCGCGAACTCGACCTGGCGGTAGCCGTAGCGGGAGAGCGTACGGAAGACCTCGCGGAAGCCGGACGGCAGGTCGGTCGCGCCGGGGTCGCGGCCGATCGCGTCGCGGACGGTGTAGAGGATCAGACCCCGCTTGTGGGACGGGACGAGCGACTTCCGGTCGTGGCCGTGGCCGTGGTCGTCGTGATCGTGGTCCCGGCCGTGGGCCAGGGCGGGGGACGCGCCGAAGACCGGCGCGGCGATCGCGGCGGCGCCCACCGCCGTACAGGTGGAGAGGAAGCGGCGGCGCTCCACGCCCAGCGCGCGGCGTACGGACTCGTCGGAGCCTGATGATCTGAAGAAGGACACGGTTACTCGCTTTCGGCCGGGGTGCGGTCGCCGGCGGGCAGGCCGGCGAGCCGCAGCAGCAGGGACTTCACATCGGTGGCCGCGATACGGCCCCCGACGGCGCGGGGGGTGGAGCACAGCAGGAGCGGACCTTCGTCGTCGCTCGCGGGCAGGCGGCCGTGGCTGCCGCGGACCGGGGACGGGTCGAGGGGGACGACCGCCATCCGGTAGCGCATGCCGAGCTTCTTCCGGGCCAGCGCACCGGCCGCCCGGAGGCGGACATACGGGTCGTGCGGGTCCATGAAGAGTTCGGCGGGGTCGTAGCCGGGTTTGCGGTGGATCTCGACGAGCCGCGCGAAGTCGGGGGCGCGGGCGTCGTCCAGCCAGTAGTAGTAGGTGAACCAGGCGTCCGGCTCGGCGAGCGCGACCAGTTCCCCGGAGCGGGGGTGGTCCAGGCCGTGTTCCTTCTTGCCCTCGTCGTCGAGGAGCCGTTCCAGCCCGGGGAGGCCGGTCAGGGCCTCGCGTACCGCGGGGAGGTCTTCGGTCCGCTTCACATACACATGGGCGATCTGGTGGTCCGCGACGGCGAACGCCCGGGAGGCCATCGGGTCCAGGTACTCCATACCGTCCTGGGTGTGGACGTCGAGGAGTCCGGCCCGGCGCAGGGCGCGGTTGATGTCGACGGGGCGGGAGACCGGGGTGATGCCGTATTCGGAGAGCACCACCACCGTCCGGCCCTCGCGCCGGGCATCGGCCAGCAGCGGGCCGATCGCCGTGTCGAGTTCGGCGGCGGCGCGGTGGGAGCGGGGGTCCTCGGGGCCGTAGCGCTGGAGGTCGTAGTCGAGGTGCGGGAGATAAGCGAGGGCGAGGTCGGGGCGGCGGGTGGCGATGATGTGCCGGGTCGCGTCGATGATCCATTGGCTGGAGACGAGGTCCGCGCCGGGGCCCCAGAAGTGGAACAGGGGGAAGGTGCCCAGCTCGGCGGTCAGCTCGGCGTGGAGTTCGGGGGGCCGGGTGTAGCAGTCGGGCTCCTTGCGGCCGTCGGCGTAGTAGACCGGGCGCGGGGTCACCGTGTAGTCGGTGTCGGCGCCCATCGCGTACCACCAGCAGATATTGGCGACGGTGTAGCCGGGGTGGGCGCGGCGGGCCGCGTCCCAGAGCTTGTCCCCCGCCACCAGCCCGTTGTGCTGGCGCCAGAGGAGGACGTCGCCCAGTTCCCGGAAGTACCAGCCGTTGCCGACGATGCCGTGCTCGGCGGGGAGCGTGCCGGTGAGGAAGGTGGACTGGGCGGTGCAGGTGACGGCGGGCAGCACGGTCGACAGGGCCGCCCGGGAGCCGCTCTCGCCCAGCGCGCGCAGCCGCGGCATATGGTCGAGGAGGCGCGGGGTGAGGCCGACGACGTCCAGGACGAGAAGCGGGGCCGGGTGCTCGGTGGTCACGGCAGTTCCTTCAGGCCGAGGTCGGTGAGGAGGTCGCGGGCGAGGACCAGTTCGGCGGCGATGCCCTCGGTGAGCCGGGCACGGGTGCGGGGCCGCAGTTCGGCAGGGAGCGCCTGCCAGGTGTACGTCTCCACCTCCAGATGGCGGGTGAGCGGAGGTGTCCCCAACAGATGGGTGAGGGCGTCCCGCAGGACGGGGAGGGTGGAGGTCAGCGGGGGCGCGGGCGGGCTGTGCAGGGGTACGTGGAAGTGGGAGCGCCAGGGGCCGCCGTCGGGGAGTAAGCCGCCGGGGCGCAGGGCCTCGTCGAGGTCGTCCGTGCCGTGCAGCCGCCCGTCGGGGGTGCGGGTACGGGTCTGGTGGAGGAAGCGCGGCTCGGCGAAGGCGGCCAGTGCCTCCCGTACTTCCGGGAGGTGCGGGGACCCGGCGTGCAGGGCGGCGGAGAGCTGGGCCTTGGGGACGGTGATCCCGGCGGCGGCGAGGGCGGCGAACGCGGTCGCCGGGTCCTCGAAGGACGTCGCGAGGTGGCAGGTGTCCACGCAGACGCCGATCCGGGGCGAGCCGATCGCGGCGAGTGGGGCGATCGCGTCGGCGGTGGTCTCCACCGTGCAGCCCGGTTCCGGTTCGAGGGCGATCCGGACCGACTTGCCGGTCAGTTCCTCCAGCCCGTCGAGCCGCCCGGCGAGCGCGGTGAGGGCCCGGTGGGCGGTGTCGGCGGCTTCGGCGCCGAAGCCGGTCCGCCAGGCGAGCGGCAGGGTGGAGATGGTGCCCTCGGTGACATCGTCGGGCAGCAGCGCGGCGAGGAGCCGGGCGAGGTCGGTGGTGTGGGCGAGGCGTTCGGGGTCCGTCCAGTCGGGCCGGTAGACCCGGTACTTGACCTCTTCGGCGCCGAAGCCCTCGTACGGGAAGCCATTGAGGGTGACGACCTCCAGTCCGCGCCGGTCCAGTTCGGCGCGGAGGGCGCGGAGCGCGGCGGGGTCGCCGACCAGGGCTCCCGCGGCGTCCCTGGCGAGCCAGAGGCCGATGCCGAGCCGGTCCCGGCCGAGGCGGCGCCGTACGGGTTCGCAGTGGTCGCGGAGCTGGGCGAGGACTCCGTCGAGGGTTTCGGCGGGGTGGACGTTGGTGCAGTAGGCGAGGTGGACGGTCGAGCCGTCGGGGTGGCGGAAGCGCATGCCGTCGGCCCCTTCCCTATTCCCCGCCGCGGAGGACGGAGTTGCCCTCGTGCAGGGCGTCCGGCGGCCGGACGTCGAGGCGGAGCCGGCCGCTGAGCCCGTAGAAGGCGACGGGGTTGCGCCAGAGGACCTGGTCGACGTCGGCGGCGGAGAAGCCGGCGGCGAGCATCGCCTCCCCCACCCGGCGGGTCTTCAGGGGGTCGCTCCTCCCCCAGTCGGCGGCGGAGTTGACCAGCATCCGGTCCGTTCCGTAGGTGGTGAGGATCGCGACCATCCGGTCCTCGTCCATCTTGGTGTCCGGGTAGACCGAGAACCCCAGCCAGCAGCCGCTGTCCAGCGCGGTCTCCACGGTCGTCTCGTTGAGATGGTCGAGCAGGACCCGTTCGGGAGGCAGAGCCGATTCGCGGACGACGTCGAGGGTGCGGCGCAGCCCGGTGAGCTTGTCGCGGTGCGGGGTGTGGACCAGCGCGGGCAGTCCGTGCTCGGCGGCCAGGCCGAGCTGTACGGCGAGGGCGGTGTCCTCGGCGGGGGTCATCGCGTCGTAGCCGATCTCGCCGACGGCGACCACGCCGTCCTTGGCGAGATAGCGGGGCAGTTCGGCGAGGACGGGGGTGCAGCGGGGGTCGTTGGCCTCTTTGGGGTTGAGGGCGATGGTGCAGTGGTGGGCGATGCCGTACTGGGCGGCGCGGTACGGCTCCCAGCCGAGGAGGGCGTCGAAGTAGTCGTGGAAGCTCTCGGGCGAGGTACGCGGCTGCCCCAGCCAGAACGCGGGCTCCACCAGGGCCCGGACCCCGGCGGCGTACATCGCCTCGTAGTCGTCGGTGGTGCGGGAGGTCATATGGATATGGGGGTCGAAGATGCGCATGCGGTCAGACCTCCTTCGACGGCACGGCGACCCCGGTGAGGGCGAGCGCGTGCGTCAGGTCGGGGGGTACGGGGCGGCCCGCGGCGGTTCGCTCGGCGGCGTAGTCGGTGAGCATCCGGGCGAGTTCGGCGTCGCCGCGGGCCCGGCGGTCCAGCCCGTCGACGGCGGCCAGTGACACCCCGGTGAACAGGCATTTGAGTACGGCGTGCCGCCAGGCGTGCGGGCCGAGGTGGGCCGCGGCGTACGGTCCGAGGGCGGCGGCGACCAGCCGGGTGTCGTTGGTGCGCAGGGCGTCCTCGACGATGGGGAGGAAGGCCGCGGGTTGCGGGGTGTCGAGGTGGGGCAGGGCGAGCAGCACGGCACGCCGTTCGTCGGCGGTGCCGTGGTGGTAGAGCCGGGTGAGGGCGGCGGCGCCGGGGGCCGCGGTGAGGAGGAGCAGCACCCGGCCGGAGTCGGCGTGTACGGGGCCGAGCCGGCGCCCGGCGGCGGCGAAGTCCGGCTCCCAGGGGGCGGGGCGGGCGGCTCCGCCGGGGGGCGGGGTGGGAGCGGGGTGCGGGAGGCCCGGCGGCGTGGGGGTGGTGGCAGCGGGGTGCGAGGCGGCGGAGGGTCCGGTTCCGGCGGCTGCGGGCCGGGCCCGGGCCAGGGCTGTGGTGAGCCAGGCGCGGGCCGGTTCGTCCCCGGCTCGGGTCAGGGCTTCCGTCAGCGCCGCGGTCAGGCCGGCTGCCAGAGCGTCGCGGGGGTTCAGCATGCCGTCACCGCCGCTGCCTTCGCCTCCGCCGGGGTCGCCTGCCGGAGGAACTCCATGGACGAGCGGGCCAGTTCGGGGCCCGCGTGCGAGTGGCGGGGCAGTTCGACGACGGTCAGGCCCTGGTAGCCCGTGGCGGCGAGCGCTTCCAGCACGGGCGGGAAGTCGATCTCGCCCTCCCCGAACGGCAGATGCTCGTGGACACCGCGGCGCATGTCTTCGATCTGTACATGGCGGAGCCAGGGGCCCGCGTCCCGTACGCAGTCGGCCGGGCTCCGCTCCTCCAGGCACTGGCAGTGCCCGATGTCGAGAGTGAGCCCGAGCGGCTCCGGATCGCCGAGGAGGGTCCTGAGGGTGTGGAAGTCGGCCAGGGTGGCCAGCAGATGGCCCGGCTCGGGTTCGACGGCGAGCGGGATGCCCGCCGCTCCGGCGGCTTCGGCGACCGGGGCGAGGGAGTCGGCGAGGCGCCGCCACGCGGTCGCCGGGTCCGTGCCGGGCGGGGTGACGCCGCTGAAGCAGTGCACGGCCGTCGCCCCCAGGTCGGCGGCCACCCGGACGGCCGTGACGAGCAGGTCCGCGCGGGCCGCCCGGCCTTCGGGCTCCGGGTCCAGCAGCGACGGCCCGTGCTTGCGCCGCGGGTCCAGGACGTACCGCCCGCCGGTTTCCACGGCGACGGCGAGCCCGTGCCGCCCGAGCAGTGCGGCGGTCTCCGCGGTGCGGGCGGCGAGGCCGGGGGCGAGCGGGTCGAGGTGCATATGGTCGAGCGTCAGCCCGACACCGTCGTAGCCGAGGTCGGCGAGGAGCGCGAGGGCGTCCCCGAGCCGGAGGTCGGTCAGCCCGTTGGTGCCGTATCCGAGGTTGAGCCGGGTCATACGGGGGTCGCCTTCCGTAGGGGAGCGGGGGCGGAGGTCGGGGCGGTGGCGGGGGCCGGCAGGTTCGGTACGGCGGACGTCATGTGGGGCTCACCTTCCGGGCCAGGGACCGGGCCGGGGGCGCGAGCGCCATGAGCGCCACCGCGGTCGCCGTCCCGGCGGGGTGTCCGGCACGGGCCGCGAGCAGCGCCTGGAGCGGGATGACGGCCCGGATGCCGCCGCCGACGGCGCGTTCGGTGAGCGGCGGGGACGGGTTGAGCGCCGCGTGCGCGAAGGGGACGGCGGCGGTCCGGGCGTACGCGGCGCCCAGCGCGGTGGGCACGGCCCGGCCGTCCCGTACGGCCGCACCGGCGACCGCCGCGACAACGGCGAGCGCGCCGAGCGGTGCCCGGGTGGAGCCGCCGTGCACCTCGTGCCGGGAGACGGCCGTGACCGCGTACGTGTGGGTGCCGAGTACGGCCGCGGCCCGCAGCGCGCGGGCGCCCACGGGTCCCGGAGCCGTCGCCGCCGCACCCATCAGCAGGTCCAGCGCACGGGCCGCCGCCATCGCGGCGGGGCCGTGGCGGGTGTGCTTCAGCCGCAGGTCGTACGCCCAGACCGTGGCCGCGAGGGGTACGGCGAGGGTCAGTGCCGGGCTCCCGGCGCGGGCGGCGAGGGCCAGCCCCGCCACGGTGAGGGCACCGGCGGCCGTCAGCGCGGCGGCGGGCGCGATCCGGCCGGAGGGGATCGGCCGGTGCGGGCGTTCGGCGGCGTCCTCGTCGCGGTCGGCCCAGTCGTTGAGCGCCATACCGGCCTCGTAGAGGCAGACGGACGCACCGGCGGCGAGAAGCGTGCCGCGGCCGGGGCGCCGTCCGCGGGCGGCGGCCCCGGCGAGGGCGTCGCCGGGCACCGAGAGGGCGGCGGAGACCCGGAGCAGCTCGGCCCAGGCGCGCAGTCGCGACGCGGTGGGAGTCCGCCCGTTCCGGGAGCGCGCCGACCGCGCCCCCGGAACGGGACCACCGGCCGCCGCGGGGCAGCCGGGCTCGGGGCCGCTCCGGAGCCGGGCGGCGCCCGGGCCGGAGCGTGGGGCCGGGCCGGAGTACGGAGCCGGGCCGGAAAACCGGGGCGGAACGGACGGACGGGAGGGGACGGCGTCGCCCGGCGTCCCGGAGCCGGTCCCGGTGCGGCCGGAACCGGGCGTCCCCGGGGCGCCGGAGCCGCCGGCCGGGGTACATACCCCCCGCGCGCCCGGAGGGATCCGGCCCGCACCGGTCAGGAGGCGCAGTGCGGCTGCCGCGCCGCGGCGGAGCAGGCGCACCGGGACCGGTCCCGAGGCCGGTTCGGCGGCGCGGCCCAGCAGGGTGGCCGGGCTCACCGGGGGTCCCGCAGGGTGTCCGCGAAGGAGAGCAGCTCCGTGAACTGGTCGGCGAGCGCGGACGGGCCGCCGTCCGGGTCCTTGAAGTAGAAGCCGAGCGCGGGCAGGGGGCCCGCGAGGCCGCGTTCGTGGGCGCGGGCCGTCAGCCGGGCGAGGTCCAGGACGAGGGGGGCGGCGAGTGCCGAGTCGCAGCCCTGCCAGATCGTCTGGAGGATCATGCGGGAGCCGAGGAAGCCGTCGAAGGCGATGTGGTCCCAGGCGGTCTTCCAGTCCCCGAGCGCGGGCACGTCGTCGATGTGCACCTCGCCCTCGGGCGCCGCTCCGAGGATGTCGGACAGGACGCGTTCCTTGCCCGCGTTCTTCGCGGCCGCGGCCGCCGGGTCGGCCAGCGCCGCCCCGTCGCCGCCGCCCAGCAGATTCGTCCCGGACCAGGCCCGTACGGTCAGGGCCCGCTGGACGAACATCGGGGCGAGCGCGGCCCGGAGCAGTGTCTGGCCGGTTTTGCCGTCGCGGCCCGCGTGGGGAAGCCCGCGGGCCGCGGCGGCGGCCAGGAGTCCGGGGGTGCGCAGCCCGGTGGAGGGGGTGAAGTTCACAAAGGGGCAGTCCGCCCGGATCGCGGCGGCCGCGTAGCGGGAGCCGGTGGTGAGCCGGGGGTCGCCGGGTGCGGGCAGCGGCTCGGTGGTGGAGACGTTGACGACGACGACCCGGGCCAGCCGGTGCCGCTCGCGGAAGGCAACGATGTCGGCGGCGAAGGCGGCGACGAGCTCCTCGTCGTCGCGGGTGTCGCCGGGCTGCGGGCCGCCGGGCCGGATCTCCGCGTCGGCGGCGGCCAGTTCGGCGTGGACGGCGCGGGCCAGGCCCGGCGGCAGCACGCCCGCCGCGGTCAGCTCCTCGGCCCGTTTGGGGAGGGGGACACAGGCGATGTCGTGGCCGCCGAAGACCAGGGACGCCAGGCCGGGCAGTCCGGCGGCGGCGAACGGCGGGGTCTCGGCGACCATCCCGGTCGGCGGGTGCAGTCCGGCGGTGACGGCGGCGCAGCCCGCGACGGCCGTGGTGGCGACGGAGCCGCGCGCGCCGGCGAACCAGACACCGGTGCGGGCCCCGGCGCCCGTACGGCCGTGGGGGTACGGCTCCGGACCGGTCCCGGCGGGGCCGTACCGCTCACCGGGTCGCTCGGCGTGCCTGGGGGAACCGGTCGCGAGGGGGTGGGTCGAGGGGGTTGCGTGCGGGGCGGGTTCCTGCGGCACGGGCTGCCTCCTTGCGTCGTTCCTGGTGCCGGGGCGCGGGGTGGGCCGGGGTCGCACCTGGTACCGGTGCCGGGCCGGAGCCGGTGAGGTGGGACGGAACAGGTGGAGTGGTGGGTGGTGGGTGCTTGCCGTACGGGGCCGGTGGGCGCCGCCCCGGTGGGGCGGCGGGCGGGGGGTACGGCGCCACCCCGCCCGCCGCCGGTCATGGGCCGTCCCGGAGGTTCCCGGGACGGCTCCCGAAGGGAGTCACCGGAGGCATCGCGACGGCATTTCTAGCCGGACAGCCCCTTCAGGGTGATGTTCCGGAAGGAGACCTTGTCCTGCGGTCCGTGGTTCTGGAGCCCGATATAGCCGTCCTTCAGGCTGCGGTTGGGGTCCTTGTTGGTGAAGTCGTTGATCTTGGCGCCGTTGAGGAAGACCTGGATCCGCTCGCCCTGGACCCTGATCTCGTAGCTGTTCCACTGGCCGGGCGGCCGGAGCACCCGGTCGCGGGCCTTGAGGTCGGCGGACTTGGCGCCGTAGACGGAGCCGGTGGTGCGTGCCGGGACATCGGTGGCGTCGATCTGGATCTCGTAGCCCTTGGTCACGGCCGACCAGGGGTCGTCGGAGGCGGGGAAGCCCACGAAGATCCCGGAGTTGTCGTCGCCGTTGAGCTTCCAGTCCAGCTTCAGGGAGTACGCGTTCAGCTCCTTGGCCTGGTACCAGAGCAGGCCCATCCCGCCTTCGGAGCGCAGTTCGCCGTCGGCGACGGTGAACCGGCCGGGTCCGGCCTGCTTCCAGCCGTCGAGGGTCTTGCCGTTGAAGATCGCCCGCTCGCCCTGCTGCGGCTTGCAGTCGGCCTTGACCTGTCCGGCGGCGTAGCGCAGTCCGCCGAGGAGGTGGTCGCGGAAGGCGGGCTCGGCGTACGACTCCTTGGTGTGGCCGCCGCCGGTGTAGAAGGAGCGGCCGCCCTCGTAGGTCTGGCACCAGGCGATCGGGTGGTCGCCCTTCATGGTGCCGCCCTGGAAGGTGGTCTCGTCGAGGGTGGCGAGGACCCGGACCTTGTCGCGCGGGTTGGTGCGGTAGTTGTACCACTCGTCGGTCCGGGTCCACTCCGGGCCGAGGTGCTTGGTCGCGGGGTGGCCGCGGTCCTCGACGCGGACGGTGGCGGACTGGATCTGCGGGTGGCCGGAGAAGTAGGCGCCGACCAGGTTGCCGTAGAACGGCCAGTCGTATTCGGTGTCGGCGGCCGCGTGGACGCCCAGATAGCCGCCGCCGGTGTGGATGAAGTTCTCGAACGCCTGCTGCTGTTCGGCGTTGAGGACGTCACCGGTGGTGGAGAGGAAGACGACGGCGTCGTAGCGGGCCAGGTTGCTGGTGGTGAACTGGGCCGCGGACTCGGTGGAGTCGACGGTGATGTTGCTGCCCTTGCCGAGTTCCTTGAGGGCGGCGGTGCCGGCGGCGACGGAGTCGTGCCGGAAGCCGGCGGTCTTGGAGAAGACCAGGACCCGCTTGGCCGTGCGGTCGGGCGGGGAGTTGGAGAGGGTGAAGTCGTCGATGTCGTAGAGGGCTCCGGTACCGCCCTTGAAGACCAGGAAGAGTTCGGTGGACTTCTTCGGGACGCCCCGCAGCGGGATGTCCACGTCCTGGAAGACTTCCCAGCCGCCGGTCACCGGGATCGGCCCGGAGCCGAGGATCTTCCCGGTCGGGGAGCCGGTGCGGACCTCCAGGAAGCCGCCCGCGCCGCCGGAGGAGATCCGGGTGGTGAGCTTGGTGGCCCCGGTCAGGTTGTAGGGCTTGAAGGAGATCCAGTCGTCGTTGTCGATATCGCCGACGGTCTTGCCGCCGTTGGCGGTGGGCTTGTCGTAGGTGCGGATGCCGGACTGGGCGCTGAAGTGCTCGGCCTGCCGGTGGCGGGGCTGGAGCTGGAGTTCGTCCTTGGCGCTCAGCGCCTCCTGGCCGCCGCCGCCCTGGTCGGTGTATTCGGCGACGAGTACGCCGTAGATGTTGGCGTTGGGGTCGTGGCCGCCGTCACCGGGGGTCTTGATGGTGCCGGAGCAGCCGTTGACGCTGGTCAGCTTGTGGGCGTGGCTGTCGTGGCCGAGGAAGTAGCTGACGGTGACCTTGGCGCAGTCGACGCCGCCCGCGGCCTGGTCCTCGGGGTCGGTGACCTTCACCTTGAAGGGGAGTTCGTCGCCGAAGGAGAACAGGGTTCCGTCGGCGGGGGCCTCCAGGACGACCTTGGGGGCGGTGTTGCCGACGACGACACGGACACTGGCGCCGCCGATGCGGCCGGTCGGGTCCTTGACGGTGAGGGTGGCGGTGTAGGTGCCGTTCTTCCGGTACGTGTGGGTGGGGTTCGGGTCGGTGGAGGTGCCGCCGTCGCCGAAGGCCCAGGCGTAGGTGAGGGCGTCGCCGTCGGGGTCGGTGGTGCCGTCCGAGGAGAACGCGACCTTCAGCGGCGCCTTGCCGGAGGTGCGGTTGGCCTTGGCCTCGGCCGAGGGCGACCGGCCGCCGGTGGCGTTCTCGATGCGGTAGAGCGCGGAGTGCTCGTTGCCGCCGAACCAGGCGGTGCCGTAGTCGAGGACGTACAGCGCGCCGTCCGGTCCGAACTGCATGTCCATCACCTGGGTGCCGGTCCAGGGGAAGGGGTTGATCTTCGCGACGGAGCCGCCTGAGCCATCGGGGTTCTGCTCGATCCGCTTGATCCAGCGGCGGCCGAACTCACCGGCGAAGTAGTCGCCGTCGTAGGCCTCGGGGAACTTCACCGGGGACGGGTTGGCCGGGTCGTAGCGGTAGACGGGGCCGCCCATCGGGGATTCGCCGCCGGTGCCGAACTCGGGGACCGAGCCGCCGTCGTACGGTATCCATGCCTTCTGCGCGGGCGGCAGGTCGGTGAGTCCGGTGTTGTACGGGGACTCGTTCTTCGGGGCGTCGCAGTCGAAGGCCGCGCCGGGCTGCTTGGTGGCGAAGTCCCAGTCCACGTAGGGCTGCTTGAAGGTGTTGCAGTACGGCCAGCCGAAGTTGCCGGGCTTGTCGACCTTGACGAAGCCGACGGCTCCGGCGGGTCCCCGCTTGGGGTCGGCGGCTGCCGCGTCGGGCCCGTAGTCACCGACGTACGCCGTGCCGGTCTTGGGGTCGACGCTGAACCGGAAGGGGTTCCGGAAGCCCATAGCGTAGATCTCGGGGCGGGTCTTCGGGGTGCCGGGGGCGAAGAGGTTGCCCTCGGGGACGGAGTACGAGCCGTCGTCGTTGACCTTGATGCGGAGGAGCTTGCCGCGGAGGTCGTTGGTGTTGCCCGAGGTGCGGCGGGCGTCGTAGGCGGGGTTGCGGCCCGGCCGGTCGTCGACCGGGGTGTAGCCGTCGGAGGCGAAGGGGTTGGTGTCGTCGCCGGTCGACAGATAGAGGTTGCCCTGCGCGTCGAAGTCGATGTCGCCGCCGACATGGCAGCAGATGCCGCGGGTGGCGGGGACGTCGAGGATCTTCTTCTCACTGGCCGTGTCGAGGGTGCCGTCGGTCTTCAGGACGAACCGGGAGAGCCGGTTGACCCCGTCCCACTTGGCGAACTCCTCCGGGGTGCCCTCGTTGGGGGCGTCACCCGGGGGCGTGTTCATCGGGGGCGCGTAGTAGAGATAGACGAAACGGTTCTGGGCGAACTTCGGGTCCAGGCCGATGCCCTGGAGGCCCTCCTCGTCGTGCGAGTAGACCGGGATCTTCCCGACGATCCGGGTGGCGCCCGTGAAGTCGGTCATCCGGAGTTCGCCGTTGCGGGAGGTGTGCAGCACGCTGCGGTCCGGGAGGACCGCCATGGACATCGGCTCGCCGGTCTCGGCGGCCCCCTTGGCGAGGGTGACCTGCTGGAAGGATTCGGCGGCCGGCTCGGCCGCCGCCTGCGCGGCCTGTCCCGGCGGGGCGGCGGCGGCGAGCTGCGGTGCGCCGACGGTGAACGAGGTGGCGGCGAGCAGGGCGCCGGTCAGCAGCGCGAGGGCGCGGCGGACGCGTGGTCTGCTTCGGTTGGGGTGCACGGAACTCCTCCGGTAGGGACCGGTCGAACGGGGCGGGAAACCGTGGAACCGGAGTGCGCCGTCACACCGGGAACCACCTAGAGGCTGAGCACATCAGGGACGGTAGACGCGTTCGTCCCGAACGGAAAGCCCTTGTGCAGAGAGGAACTTGGACTTTTCCCGGAGGCAGGACAAAGCCGGGCGAGGGCAGGGCGGACCGTCCCGGTGGCATCGTTCGCCACCGGGCCGGTGGACCTGCTCTCAGCTGCGGCTCCGCTGCCCGCGACGGGTCAGTCGGCGCTGCCGAAGGCCGCGTCGAAGGAGGCGGCCGGTGGCTCGAAGTCGTACTGCTTCAACAGGGAAAGCGCTTGTGGCGCACCGGCCATCCGGTCCATCCCGGCGTCCTCCCACTCGACCGAGACCGGGCCGTCGTAGCCGATGGACCGGAGCATCCGGAAGACGTCCTCCCACGGCACGTCGCCGTGTCCGGCGGAGACGAAGTCCCAGCCGCGCCGGGGGTCGCCCCAGGGCAGATGCGAGCCGAGCCGGCCGTTGCGGCCGTCGAGCCGCCTGCGGGCGTCCTTGCAGTCGACGTGGTAGATCCGGTCCCGGTAGTCGTAGAGGAAGCCGGCCGGGTCCAGGTCCTGCCAGACGAAGTGGCTGGGGTCGAAGTTGAGCCCGAAGGCGGGGCGGTTGTCCACCGCGTCGAGGGCCCGCCGGGTCGTCCAGTAGTCGTAGGCGATCTCACTGGGGTGGACCTCGTGGGCGAAGCGGACGCCCTCCGCGTCGAAGACGTCGAGGATCGGGTTCCAGCGTTCGGCGAAGTCCTCGTACCCCCGGTCGATCATCGCCGGCGGGGCGGGCGGGAACATCGCGTTGAGGTACCAGATCGACGAGCCGGTGAAGCCGACGACGGTGCCGACGCCGAAGGCGGCCGCGGCCCGCGCGGTGTCCTTCAGCTCGGCCGCGGCCCGCCGCCGGACCCCCTCGGGGTCGCCGTCGCCCCAGATCCGGGCGGGGACGATGGCGCGGTGGCGTTCGTCGATGGGATGGTCGCAGACGGCCTGGCCGACCAGATGGTTCGAGATCGCCCAGCACTTCAGGCCGTACTTGTCGAGCAGGGCGTGCCGCCCCGCGACATAGCCGGGGTCGGCGAGCGCCTTGTCCACCTCGAAGTGGTCGCCCCAGCAGGCCAGCTCCAGGCCGTCGTAGCCGAAGTCGCGGGCGTGCCGGCACACCTCCTCCAGCGGCAGATCGGCCCACTGGCCGGTGAAGAGCGTGAACGGACGTGGCATGGGGTGTCTCCTGACCTTTCCTGTCCTGTCCTGGTCCGCGAGCGGGGGTTCCGGGGGAACGGGAACCGGGGTAGGGGATACGGGGCACGGGAGCCTGGTGACGGCCGCTACGGAGGCCCCGTTCAGACGGGGGTGTAGACCGCGTTGTCCGCCGCGCTCCGCTCCACGGCCGCGAGCACCCGCTGCACCTGGAGGCCGTCGGCGAACGACGGCGCGGCGGGGGCGCCGCTGACGAGCGCCTCGACCAGGTCCCGGGCCTGGTGGGTGAAGGTGTGCTCGTAGCCGAGGGCATGGCCCGGCGGCCACCAGGCCGACAGATAGGGGTGGTCGGCCTCGGTGATCAGGATCCGTTTGAAACCGGAGGCCGAGGCGGGCTCGGTGTGGTCGTGGAAGGAGAGTTCGTTGAGCCGTTCCAGATCGAAGGCGAGGGAGCCGAGTTCGCCGTTGATCTCGAACCGCAGGGCGTTCTTGCGGCCCGCTGCCATCCGGGTCGCCTCGAAGGACGCCAGCGCCCCCGAGGGCAGCCTGCCGTTGAAGAGGGCCGCGTCGTCGACCGTCACCCGGCCCGTGGCCAAAGGCTCCGTGCCGCCGGGCCCACCGCCCGGGAGTCCGGCGGCGGCGCCCGTGAGCAGGGGGCGTTCCGTGACGAAGGTCTGCGCGAGCGCGGAGACCCCGAGCAGCCGCTCCCCCGCCAGATACTGGGCGAGGTCGACGATATGGGCGCCCAGATCGCCGAGGGCGCCGGAGCCCGCGTGTTCCTTCCGCAGCCGCCAGGTCAGCGGGAACTCCGGGTCCACCAGCCAGTCCTGGAGATAGGTGAAGCGCAGATGCCGCAGGGTGCCGAGCCGCCCGGCGGCGATCAGCGCGCGGGCATGGGCGACGGCGGGGACCCGGCGGTAGTTGAAGCCCACCATCGCCAGCTGCCCGCGGGCGGCGGCCGCCTCCGCGGCCGCCGCCATGGCTTCCGCCTCCGCCACCGAATTGGCCAGCGGCTTCTCGCAGAGCACATGTTTGCCCGCCGCCAGCGCGGCGATCGCGATCTCCGCATGGGAGTCGCCCGGGGTGCAGATGTCGACGAGCTGTACGTCGTCCCGGGCGATGAGGTCGCGCCAGTCGGTCTCCGCGGCGGCCCAGCCGTGCCGCGTGGCCGCGGCCCGTACCGCCGACGGGTCGCGTCCGGCGATCGCGGCGAGCACCGGCCGGACCGGCAGATCGAAGACGCGGCTCACATTGCGCCACCCCTGGGAGTGGGCGGCGCCCATGAACGCGTATCCGACCATGCCGACGCCGAGCGTCGGCGCTGCGGCCTCACTGTCCTGCTGTGCCATGCGGAATCCTCCTCGTCGGTCTGCTCGGTGGGGGCGGGCGCGCCGGTCAGATGAAGCCGGTGGGCAGGTACTGGTCGACGTTGTCCTTGGTGACGACGGCCGAGTAGAGGGTGATCGAGGCCGGGATCTCCATCTCGGCCATGCCGCCCACCCCCTTGCCCTGGGCGACGGCGCGGGCGATGTCGATGGCGGAGGCGGACATCGTCGGCGGGTAGAGCACGGTCGCCTTCAGCACGCTGTTGTCGGCCTTGATGGCGTCCATGGCCGATTTGGCCCCGGCGCCGCCGACCATGACGAAGTCCTTCCGGCCCGCCTGGGCGATGGCGCGCAGGGCGCCCACGCCCTGGTCGTCGTCGTGGTTCCAGAGGGCGTCGAAGTCGGACTGGGCCTGGAGCAGCTGGGCCATCTTGGCCTGGCCGGACTCCACGGTGAACTCGGCGGCCTGGCGGGCGACCTTCCGGATGTTGGGGTAGTTCTTCAGGGCGTCGTCGAAGCCCTGGGTGCGCTGTTTGGTCAGTTCGAGGTTGTCCACCCCGGCCAGCTCGACCACCTTGGCGTCCGGCTTGTCCTTGAGCTGTTCGCCGATGTAGTTCCCGGCGTTCAGACCCATGCCGTAGTTGTCGCCGCCGATCCAGCAGCGGTACGCCTGCGGCGAGGCGAAGATCCGGTCCAGGTTGATCACCGGGATACCGGCCTTCATGGCCTGGAGTCCGATCTGGGTCAGCGCCTTGCCGTCGGCGGGCAGGATGACCAGAACGTCGACCTTCTTGTTGATCAGGGTCTGCACCTGGCCGATCTGGGCGGCGGTGTCGTTGGACCCCTCGGTGATCTCCAGGGTGACGTCGGAGTACTTCTTCGCCCGCTGCCGGGCGTTGTCGTTGATGGCGTTGAGCCAGCCGTGGTCGGCCTGGGGGCCGGCGAAGCCGATGGTGACGGCCTTGCCCGGGGCGCCGTCGGCGACCGGCGCGTTCGCCGGGGCGGCGGAGTCCTTCTTGGCGGGCTCGTTGCTGGTGCAGCCGGTGATCAGGGCACCGGCGGAGACGGCGGCGGTTCCGAGGAGGATTCCTCTGCGGGAGGGCGATGAGATGTCGGGCATGACGGATCGGACCCTTCGGCTCGGCGGATGGTGAGGGTGAGGGTTCTGCTGGGTGGAGGTGCGGTGGGGTGCGGTGGGTACGGGCGGCGCGGGTCCGGACCGGTCAGGTCTCCCCGCGGCGGCGCAGCGTGTGGTGCTGCACCAGGACCGCGACGATGATGATCGCGCCCTTGGCGATCTGCTGGACGGCGGTCTCCAGGTTGTTCAGGGCGAAGATGTTGGTGATCGTGGTGAAGATCAGCACGCCGAGTACGGAGCCGACGACGGTGCCCCGGCCGCCGCTGAGCAGGGTGCCGCCGATGATGGCGGCGGCGATGGCGTCCAGCTCGTAGAGGTTGCCGTTGGTGTTCTGGCCGGAGCCGGAGAGCACGACGAGCATGAAGGCGGCGATCCCGCAGCAGAGCCCGGACAGGACGTACAGATAGAGGCGCTGGCGGCGGACGTCGATCCCGGCCAGCCGGGCCGCTTCGGGATTGCCGCCGACGGCGAAGGTGCGCCGGCCGAAGGTGGTGCGGTTCAGTACCAGCCAGCCGATGACGACGACCGCGGCGAAGATCAGTACCAGGGGCGGGATGCCCAGGACGTAGGCGTCCTTGACCCCGAGGTCGAGCACGGAGTCGACGGTGACGATCTGGGTCTTGCCGTCGGTGATCTGGAGGGCGAGACCGCGGGCCGAGGCGAGCATCGCGATGGTCGCGATGAACGGGACGAGGCCGCCGTAGGCGATCAGGACCCCGTTGACCAGTCCGCAGCCCACCCCGACGGCGACCGCGGTGAACAGGATGCCCGCGAAGCCGTACTCCTGGGTGGCGAGGGTCGTCGCCCAGACGGATGCCAGGGCCACCATCGCGCCGACCGAGAGATCGATGCCGCCGCTGGTGATGACGAAGGTCATGCCGACGGTGACGACCCCGATGATCGACGCCTGGACCAGTACCAGCTGGAGGTTGCTGACGGCGAGGAACTCGTCGGGCTTGGTGAAGCCGCCGACCACGATCAGGGCGGCGAGCACGCCGAGCAGCGACAGATTGCGGACGTCGAGGCGGAGGCCGGCGGCGGGGCCGGGGCCCCGCTCCCCCGGCTTCTTCGCGGGGGTGTTCTTCAGGAGGCTCGGCGCGTCCTGGCGCGCCGCCGATGCGGGCTGCGTCATGCCGTCGGGTTCCCTTCCATCACGAGATCGAGGACGCGGTGCTCGTCGAGGTCGCGGGCGTCGGCCGTGTGGACGACGCTGCCCTCGCGCAGCACCAGCACCCGGTCGGCGAGGCCCAGCACCTCGGGCACCTCACTGGAGACGAGGAGTACGGCCAGGCCCTCGTCGGCGAGCCGCCGGATCACGGCGTACAGCTCGGCCCGGGCCCCGACGTCCACGCCCCGGGTGGGCTCGTCCAGCAGCAGCACCTTGCAGCCCCGCAGCAGCCAGCGGGCGAGAACCGCCTTCTGCTGGTTGCCGCCGGAGAGGGTGCGGACTGCGGCGTCGGGGTTGTCGGGGCGCAGGGAGAGTTCACGGGTCGCCGCGCGGGCCGCCGCGCGTTCGGCGGACCGGTCGAGCCAGCCCAGGCGGGCGAAGCGGGCGAGCGTGGCGACCGAGACATTGCGGGTGACGGACTCGGTCAGCAGCAGTCCCTGGGCCTTGCGTTCCTCGGGGGCGAGCCCGATACCGGCGGCGACGGCGGACCGTACGCTGCCGGGGCGCAGCGGGCGGCCTTCGACCAGGACCCGGCCGGCATCGGGGCGGCGGGCACCGTACACCGTCTCCAGGATCTCGGAGCGGCCGGAGCCGACCAGTCCGGCGAGGCCGACGATCTCCCCGGGGCGGACTTCGAGGTCGACCGGGGCGAACTCGCCCGCGCGGGTCAGCCCTTCGACCCGCAGCACCGGTTCGGTGCCGGCCGGGGCGGGTGCCGCGGGCCGTTCGGGGAAGACGTACTCGACCTTCCGTCCGGTCATCAGGGCGACGACCTCGTTCGTCGGGGTCGACTCGGCGGGCAGCCCGCGGGCGACCGCCCGGCCGTCCTTGAGGACGGTGACCCGGTCGCCGATCCGGCGGATCTCCTCCAGCCGGTGGGAGATGTAGACGACGGCGACTCCCGCGGCGGTCAGACCGGCGACGATCCGGAAGAGGTTGTCGACCTCGTCCGGGTCGAGGGCGGCGGACGGTTCGTCCATGACGATCAGCCGGACGTCGTGGGAGAGCGCCCGGGCCATCGAGACGATCTGCTGCTGGGCGGCGGAGAGCGCGCCGACCGGGCGGGCCGGGTCGATCTCCGGATGGCCGAGCCGCCGGAGCAGCGCGGCGGTGGCCGTCCGGGCCGCGCCGGCCCGGACGACGAATCCGGCGGCGGTGGGCTCATGGCCGAGGTGTACGTTCTCGGCCACCGACAGGCCCTCCACCAGGTCGAGTTCCTGGTAGATGGTGGCGATACCGAGACGCATGGCGGCGATCGGGGAGCGCAGCGCGACGGGTTCGCCGCGCCAGGTGATGGTGCCGTCGTCGGGCTGGTGGGCCCCGGCGAGCACTTTGATCAGGGTGGACTTGCCCGCGCCGTTCTGGCCGAGAAGGCAGTGGACCTCACCGGCCGCCACCTCCAGGTCGACGCCGTCGAGGGCGCGGACACCGGGGAACGATTTGGTGATGCCGGACATGGTGAGCAAGGGAGGTTCTGGTGCCATGGCTGTTCCCCTCGGCGGGTGCGGCCGTCCGGCGGCACGCCGGACGGGGCCCGCGGACTCGGCCGCGGGCGCGCGGACGCGCGGTGCGGTACGGCAGGCGTCTGGGACGGGTGGGGGGAGCTGATGGTGGGTGCCGGCGGCGTACGGAGGTGGGGCGCCCGGGTGGGCGCCGGTGGCGTACGGAGGGGCGCACCGCCGGGAGCGGGGTGCGCGACGGGCCCGCGCCGCTCTGGTGGCACGTGTTACCTACGGCACGGCCGGAGCGTTCCGGTGGTGCGCGGGGGCGGGGGCGGGCCGGTGCGTGAAGGTGACCGGTGGGGCTGCGGGTGAGGGTGGGGGCGGGACGGTGGGCGGAGGTGGGCGGCGGTGAGTGCTTACGGGTTCGGGCGGGTCGGACGGGTCGTACGGGTGGTGCTCGTGGTGCCGGACGTACGGGTGGCGCGGGTACTTCCGTCGGTACGGGTCGCCGGCCCGTCAGGCCGGTGAGAACAGGTGGTCGCTGATGAGCCGGGCGGCGCCGATGACTCCGGCGGCGGCGCCCAGTTCGCCCAGGACGATGGGGAGGTTTCCGGTGGCCAGCGGGAGCGACCGGCGGTAGACCTGGGTCCGCACGGCGGCCAGCAGCGTATGACCGAGTCCGGTCACCCCGCCGCCGATCACCACCAGACCGGGGTTGAAGAAGCTGACGAGTCCGGCGACGACCTGGCCGACGCGGTTGCCGCCCTCGCGGATCAGCTCCAGCGCCGCGGTGTCCCCGGCGGCCGCCGCCGCGGACACGTCCGCCGCGGTCAGCCGGCCCGCCGCAGCGAGCCGTTCGGCCAGCTCGGGCGAGCGGCCGGAGCGGGCCGCCTCCTCGGCGTCGCGGGCGAGCGCCGCGCCGCTGAAGTGTGCTTCGAGACAGCCCTTGTTGCCGCAGGCGCAGGCCCGGCCGTAGGGGTCGACCTGGATATGGCCGATGTCCCCGGCGCTGCCGGTCGTACCGCGGTACACCTGGCCGCCGACGACGATCCCGCAGCCGATACCGGTGCCGATCTTGACGCAGAGGAAGTCGCCGACGGAGCGGGCCACCCCGGCGTGCTGCTCGCCCATGGCCATCAGGTTCACGTCGTTGTCGACCATGACCGGGCAGCCAAGGTCCTGGCTGAGCGCCTCTCGGACGGGGAAGCCGTCCCAGCCCGGCATGATCGGCGGGGCCACCGGGACGCCCTCCGGATAGCGGACCGGCCCGGGGACCCCGATACCGGCGCCGTCGAAGCCCTCGGCGAGGCCGGTGGCCTTCAGCTTGGCGGCCATCGCGAGGACCTGCTCGAAGACCGCGACGGGTCCTTCGCGTACGTCCATCGGGTGGTTGAGGTGTCCGAGCACCTCCAGTTCGGCGTTGGTGACCGCGACATCGACCGAGGTGGCGCCGATGTCGACGCCGAGGAAGCGGAGTCCGGGGGCGAGCCGGATGTTGTGGGAGCGCCGCCCGCCGCGCGAGGCGGCGAGCCCGTCCGCGACGACCAGTCCGGTCTCCAGCAGCTTGTCGACCTCGACGGCCAGTTTGGAGCGGGAGAGGTCCACGAGATCGCCGAGCTGGGCCCGGGAGTTGGGCCCCCCGTCGCGCAGCAGCTTGAGCAGCCTCGCCTGGTGCGCGTTCGCGGGTCGAGCGGTCATGCGTCTCATTTCCCCTCCCCTCCCCCGGCCATCGGCGTGGGGACCCCTGCCGGTCCTGACTGATCAGGCTTTCGAGGGGAACGTAGCAGCGCTTTCACCAAGGGGGAAGAACTTGCGCAGAGTTCCATGACAACTTCTTCCACAGTCTGGACAAAGCAGTAGCGGCGCAAGGACGATCACACTCCGCGGGGTGACGGCTCCGCGGGATCCGGCCCTGTTCCCGTACAGCCACGGCCGGTTCCTGCTGCCTGCCGACCCGGTGCCCCGGCACCTTCCGCTTCGGCTGCCACAATCACTCCGCGCGCGCCGCGCCGCACGAGGACGGCCTGCCGGGCGCGTACACCGCGAAGCTGCTGGACGAGGAAGGCAGAGCATGACCGAGCGTCGCACCGATCCACGGCCGCCCGGGGCATGGTGGTCGGAGGAGGACCAGGAGTGGGTGCTCGGTGACAGGGACGAGGACGGGCGGCTCACGGGCCCGGTCCGCTACTGGGACGCGGACGGCCGGTTCATCTGCGAGTCCGAGCATGTCGCGGGCCGCCCGCACGGCGTCTACCGGCGCTACGACCACCCCGGCGGCGAGCTGTCGCAGGAGGGCCGGTACGCCGACGGCCGTATCGACGGCGTACGGCGCATCCACCGTCCGCCTGTCCCGGTGGCCGGGCGGCCGTGGTCCGGGTACGGCTCGGGCGGGCCGTGGGAGGGCACGGCGAAGTCCATACGCGTCTACGAGTGCGTGTACGAGGACGGCGATCTGATCGGCACGCGCTTTCTCGACGGAGCCGGGGTCGAGGTCCATCGCAGCTCCGGCGAGCCCGTGCCGCCGCGCCCCGACGGCGTGGCACCCACGGCGAGCCATCTGCCGAACGCGGATCCTCCGTGGCTGTTCATGCGACGGCGTGGCGAGAACGGCGACGGGACACTGGAGACCCGGGGCTGGTGGGCCGACGGCACCCTCCAAAGCGAGCGGACACCCGACGGCACCGAGTACACGTACTACACGACGGGCGTGCTGCGCTCCGAGGGACGCCGCGTGGCCCGTGACAAGGTCCGCCCCCAGCACGGCACCTGGCGCCATTACGACGCGCACGGGCTGCTGCGCCGCGAGTCCGTCCACGACCCGGGGGCCGGCCACGGGGCCGAGCGGCACCGGACCTGGCACCGCACGGCCGAGGAGGCGGACGGCCGCGGAGTCACCCGCTCCGGCCCGGTCGAGGACCAGGTCGAGGTGGGCCTCTGGCAGGTCCGCGACGCCACCGGCGCGGTGGTGCGGGAGGTGCGGTTGGGCCGCCGGTGGAGCGACGCCGGCCTGCGGTCCTCCCCGGCTGCCGCCGACCGGCCCTACAGCACGGCGGAACTGCGCGCCGTGCTGTCCGAAGCCGAAGCCGACGACCCCGGCGGCGCCGCCGCGCAGCTGGCCCGGCTGCGGCTCGCCGCCCGGGAAGGCGCCACGGCGCTCACCCCGGTCGTCGGCGACGAACTGCCCTGGCCCGCCGTCACGGTCGACGATCCCCACGGGTACGACGGCGTCCCGGCCTCGCCCCTGACATCGCAGTCGTCACTCGCCGAGGTGATCCACGCCGTGCGGTGGGGGGAACCCGCGGGCCCGACGCTGGCCCGGCTCGCCCGGGACCTCTTCCGCGGCGGACATCCGCAGGCCGCCCTGGACGTCATCGACGCGGCGCTCCTCCTCGGCGGCGATCCCGACCTGCACCGGACACGGGGGATCGTGCGGAGGGCCCTCGGGCACGACACCGAAGCGGACTCCGTCGCCCCGGGCCCGGACCACGTCGACCGGACCGCCGAGCGTCTGCTGCTCGCCATCCGCGAACGCCCGGCCGACAACGGCCCCCGGCTGGCCTACGCGGAGCTCGCGGCCGTCTCCCATCCCGAGCACGCCCGGTTGATCACCGTCCAGTGCGGCGACGCGGACGGCGAGGACGCCGCCGTGGCGGACTACCTGGCCACCCTGCCCGAGGAGGTACGCGAAGCGCTCACCGGCAGCCCGGAGCACGGATTCGTGCGCACTCTCACCGACGTGGAAGCGGAAATCTTCCTGCGCCACCACGACGCCCTCTTCCGTACCGCGCCCGAAGACGACCGGCTCGAACTCCAGTTCGCGGGCGACCATCTCGCCGAGATCTCGCTGCTTCCCGCCCTCGGCCGGTACCGCACGCTGCGCACCTACGACAGCGGCTGCCTGGGCGGTGACGCCGTGGCCCGGCTGGCCCGGTCACCGTATCTGCGACAGTTGGAGGACCTTGCGCTGCCGGATTCCGGCCTGGGCGACGAGGACCTGACCGCGCTCCTCACCAGTCACAGCTACCCCCTCCTGCGTGCACTGGATGTGTCCGCCTCACGTTACGACGAGCAGGACTGGACCTCCGCAGGGCTCGTACGACTGACGGAAGCCGTGTTCGCACCGCATCTGGAGCGCCTCGACCTCGGGCGCCGCAGCTACGACGACCTCGACAGCGCCCTGGTGACGGCCCTGACGGCACTTCCGCGACTCGCCGACCTCAGACTCGACAGCCATCTGCTCGGCGACGAGGTGCCGGCCCGGCTGAGCGAGCTGCCCAACCGCTTCACCGCGCTCGACCTCACCAGCGGCGCCTTCACCCCGGAAGGCGTCGGCGTACTGGTCAACTCCCCCGTGACAGCCGGTCTCCAACGGCTCGGCATGCGCATCGACAGCGGCGACGCTCCGGCGGCGATGCTCACGCTGGTGCGGGGACGGCAGCTCGGCGCCCTGCGAGCACTCCGCCTGTCGGGCGGCTTCCACGACGAAGGGAAGCTGCCGCCCGGGATCGGCCGTGCCCTCGCCGAGTCGGTGTTCACCGGAACACTGGAAGAGCTGCAACTGTCGGGGGGCCGTCTCGGCCCCGAAGGCGCGGCCGGACTGACAGCGGCACCGTTCCGGCGGCTGCGCGTCCTCGGCCTCCGTCACTGCGGCATCGGCGACGAAGGAGCACGGGTCCTGGCCCGCACCCCGGCACTGGCCACGCTGCGACGGCTCACTCTCGATGAGAACGGGATCGGCGACGCGGGTGCGCTGGCCCTGGCCGAGTCCCCGTACCTGGCCGGACTCGAAGGCCTCGGACTCCGCTGGAACCAGCTCGGCGACCGTGCCACCCGGGCGCTGCGTGAACGCTTCGGCCGCGCCCTTGAAGTATGACGGGTTCCAGGCACTGACCCACCGCGCTCCCGTGCCACCGCCCCGTACGCGGCATACGCCACGGGCGCCCCGCCCCGTGCCCGCTACGGTCGCCCCGCCCCGCCCGCCGTCAGCGCGGCCAGCCGGTCGAGAAAGACGACCTGCCCCTTGACCAGCAGCCTCCGGGCGGTCGCCGGATCCACCCAGGCCACCCGGTCGATCTCGGGGAACTCCCGGATCCGGCCGGAGCGCGGCGGCCACTCCATCCGGAACGTGCCCGGCACCACCAGCGCCGGGTCCAGATCGGCCGCCAGCGCCCAGAGGGTGACCAGCTTCCCGCTGGGCTGGCGCTCCTCGCCGAGCGGCTGCCACGGGCCGTCGGGCGGGGCGATGCCCAGCTCCTCCTCGAATTCGCGCCGGGCCGCCGCCTCGGGCGTCTCGTCGTCCCCGTACTGCCCCTTCGGGAACGACCACGCCTGCTCGTCCTTGCGCGCCCAGAGCGGCCCGCCCATATGCCCGATCAGGACCTCGGTCCCGCCGTCGCGCTCGCGGTGCAGTACCAGCCCCGCGCTCCGTATCGTCACCGCCATGCGCCCAGTCTGCCGGGCCGCGGTCCGCCCGGCACCCGGTTCACCGGCGGCCCGGGCGACGACCCGGGGCAACCGCGCGCTCACCCGGTGTGTTGCGGGGTCCCCGGAGCCGTGCTGCGCTGGAGCGGGCCGCACCACCGGACGAGGAGCGCACGCCATGAGAACGGAACGCCGGCCGCAGCCGAGCCGTATCGCCCTGGTCGTCGCCGCGCTGGCGCTGGCGCTGGCCGGTCCGGCCGCCGGTGCGCAGACGGTCCGGGCCGCCGCCGCACCGGCCGCGGCGGCTCACCCGTCCGCTCTCCCGGCACCGGCAGCGGCGGCGGACTGCGGAACGTCCGGCGCCCGGGCGGGGACGGCCGCACCGACGTGCGCACTCCTCCGCTGCCCCGCCTGCCGGCACTGCGTCCCCTTCAAGGGGTGCGTGCCGGTGCGCTGCCCCGCCGGGTGGACCTGCAATCCCGAACTCAATCGCTGCACCCCGGCGGCGGCAGGCGCGTCGCGCTTCGCACCGGCACCCGCGGCCCCGCTCGCCGCCGCCGCCCGCTGAGCGCCCCCGTTCTCAGGGGCAGCGGACGATCTGCCCCGCGTAGGACAGGTTGCCGCCGAAGCCGAACAGCAGTACCGGGGCGCCCTTGGGGATCTCGCCCCGCTCCACGAGCTTGGAGAACGCCATCGGGATCGACGCGGCCGAGGTGTTGCCCGACTCGACGACGTCCCGCGCGATCACCGCGTTCACCGCGCCGATCTTCCGGGCGATGGGCTCGATGATCCGCAGATTGGCCTGGTGCAGGACGACGGCGGCCAGCTCGGCCGGGTCCACCCCGCCGCGCTCGCAGACCGAGCGGGCGATGGGCGGCAGCTGGGTGGTGGCCCAGCGATAGACCGTCTGGCCCTCCTGCGCGAAACGCGGCGGGGTGCCCTCGATCCGTACGGCATGGCCCATCTCGGGCACCGAGCCCCACACCACCGGCCCGATACCGGGCGCCGGGTCCCCGTCCTCGTACTCGGCCGCCTCGACGACCGCCGCGCCCGCCCCGTCACCGGTCAGCACACAGGTGGTGCGGTCGGTCCAGTCCGTGACCGCGGTCATGCTATCGGCCCCGATGACCAGGGCCCGGCGGGCCGAACCGGCCCGTACCGCGTGGTCGGCGGTGGCCAGGGCGTGGGTGAAGCCGGCACAGACCACATTGAGGTCCATGACCGCCGGGGAGCCCATGCCCAGCCGGGCCGCGACCCGGGCCGCGGTGTTCGGGGACCGGTCGATCGCCGTGGAGGTCGCGACCAGCACCAGGTCCACATCGCCCGGCGTCAGCCCGGCCCCGGCCAGTGCCTTGGCCGCGGCGTGTGCCGCCAGCTCGTCCACCGGCTCGTCCTCGGCCGCCCGGTGCCGGGTGAGGATGCCGACGCGGGAGCGGATCCACTCGTCACTGGTGTCCACCAGGGCTTCGAGGTCCGCATTGGTCAGCACGGACGCGGGCTGGTAGTGCCCCAGTGACGCGATACGCGTTCCGATCATTGCTGGGATTCCCTTTCCGCGGACGTACGAACACCCCAGTGTTCGCGGCTACCACCTGGTACGACGTCGGGTGACCCGACAGGATTCGCCCCCAGTTTTCTGTAGCTTTCCCGAGGATCCGGCACGGCCCGGCGCTCGTGCACCCCCGCCGGGGCCGCCCGGGCACTCTTCTCCGGTACCGGAGAATGGGCGGGCCGCCCCCGGCCCACCGGGCCGGACCCTCCTCGGGCGGAGCAGCGAGAAGAACGGGATGTGATCGCCCATGGGACGGGTGACCGAGCGCCGCCGTACCCTCCGGATCAGGGACGGCGCGGTGTCCGACCGCCCCGACACGCTGGTCGTCGAGGAGCCGCTGGAGATCCGGCTCAACGGGGAACCGCTGGCGATCACCATGCGCACCCCCGGCGACGACTTCGCCCTGGCCACGGGCTTCCTGGTCAGCGAAGGGGTGATCGGGGCGGCCGGGGACGTCCGGCAGATCCTGTACTGCGCCGGGACGACCGCGGAGGGGGTGAACACCTACAACGTGGTCGACGTCCGGCTCGCGCCCGGGGTCCCCGAACCCGATACCGATCTGCGCCGCAAGGTGTACACGACGTCCTCGTGCGGGCTGTGCGGCAAGGCCAGTCTCGACTCCGTACGCACCAGGACCCGGCATCCGGTCACCGACCCGGCGGCCCCGCGGCTCACCCCGGAGCTGCTCTCGGCGCTGCCGGAGAAGCTGCGGGCCGCGCAGCGGGTCTTCGACCGCACGGGCGGGCTGCACGCGGCGGCCCTCTTCTCCGAGGCCGGTGAGCTGCTGGACGTACGGGAGGACGTGGGACGGCACAACGCGGTCGACAAGCTGATCGGGCGGGCGGTGCAGAACGGCGGTCTGCCGCTCTCCCGGGTCGTGCTGCTGGTCTCCGGCCGGGCCTCCTTCGAGCTGGTCCAGAAGGCGGTGATGGCCGGGATCCCGGTGCTGGCGGCGGTCTCGGCGCCCTCGTCGCTCGCGGTGGACCTGGCGGCCGAATCGGGAGTGACGCTGGTGGGTTTTCTGCGCGGCCCGAACATGAACGTGTACACGGGAACGGAGCGCATCGCCGTCGACGGCGGCTGACGGACGGTGGTGCGCGCGGGCGGCGGCAGGGGGTACGCGCGGGCTTGCGCGCCGTCTTATATGCCGTTGTGCGCCCCAACGGGAGGTAAAACTCGGCAAAGCCGGAGTGTCCTGACGGGTCGGATTCCGTGCCGGTCGGACCTCGCCGGACCCGGGCCCGGCCCGGGATCCCGGCCCCACCCTCCGTATCCGCCCCGGTCGGCGGCTCTGACCTGTGGCAATGCCAATCGTCCAAGAGTTCTGCAACGGAGTCCCGCGGGGCTCCGCGGTGGGGTAGCGTCGCGCGCGCTGTGCGGAGCGCCACAAGGAGCAGGCCATTGCGCGAGTTCACTGTCCCCCCGCTGGACGCGCCCCCTCTTGTCGGCGGACTGGCCGACGCGGTCTTCCACCGCGCCGACCGGTTCCCGGAACGGGTCGCCCTCAGCCGCAGGAGCCAGGACGGCACCTGGGCGGAGGTGACCTCGGCGCGCTTCCGCGACGAGGTCCTCGCCCTCGCCAAAGGGCTGATAGCCGACGGCGTCCGGTTCGGCGACCGGGTCGCGCTGATGTGCCGGACCCGCTACGAGTGGACCCTCTTCGACTTCGCGCTCTGGACCGTCGGCGCCCAGTCCGTCCCGCTCTACCCCACCTCCTCGCGGGAGCAGGTGTTCTGGATCCTCCAGGACGCCGAGGTGTCCGCCGCCCTGGTGGAGCACGAGGACCACGCCATGACCGTGGGCTCCGTGATCGGCGGGCTGCCGCTGCTCAAGCGGCTGTGGCAGCTCGACGCGGGCGCCGTCGCCGATCTGGTCGCGGCCGGTGAGCGGATCGACGACCAGGTGGTGCACCGGCACCGGCGGGCGGTGACCCCCGACTCCACGGCCACCGTCGTCTACACCTCCGGCACCTCGGACCGCCCCCGGGGCTGCGTCCTCACCCATGCCCAGCTGATGTTCGAGTGCGACACGCTGAACGAGCACTGGGAGGCGGCGCTGCGCGGCCGGGCCGGTGAGGACGCGTCCACCCTGCTCTTTCTGCCGCTGGCCCATGTCTACGGGCGGATGGTGCAGGTCGCGGCGGTCCGCGGCGGGATACGGCTGGCCCATCAGCCGGCCGTCTCCGGCGAACCGCTGATGGCGGACCTGGCGGACTTCCGCCCCACGTTCGTGTCGGCCGTGCCGGCCGTCTTCGAGAAGATCTACGCGGAGGCCCGGCAGACCGCCGAGCGCGAGGGCCGGGGCGCGGCCTTCGACCGGGCCGCGGAGGCGGCCGTACGGTACGCGGAAGCCCTGGAGCAGCGGGCGTTCGGCCGCGGACCGGGCCCCACGGCCGCCATGCGGGTCCAGCACCAACTGCTCGACCGGTCGGTCTACGCCCGGGTGCGGGAAGCCCTCGGCGGCAGGCTGCGGCAGGCCATGACCGGCGGCTCGGGGATGTCCCGGCGGCTCGGGCTGTTCTTCGAGGGCGCGGGCATCACCGTGATGGAGGGCTACGGGCTCACCGAGACCGCGGGCGCCGCGACCGGCAATCCGCCCGGCCGGGTCAAGTACGGTACGGTCGGCCCGCCCGTACCGGGCACCACCGTCCATATCGCCGAGGACGGCGAGATCTGGCTGCACGGCCCCCAGGTCTTCGCGGGCTACCACTCCGACCCGGCGGCCACCGCCGAGGTCCTCCACGACGGCTGGCTGGCCACCGGCGACCTCGGTTCGCTGGACGAGGACGGCTATCTCACCGTCACCGGCCGGAAGACGGAGGTGCTGGTGACCTCCGGCGGCCGGAGCGTCTCCCCCGGGCCGCTGGAGGAGCGGGTGCGGGAGCACCCCCTGGTGGCGCAGTGCCTGGTGGTCGGCGACGACCGGCCGTTCGTGGCGGCCCTGATCACCGTCGACCAGGAGGCGGTGGACCACTGGCTGGCGATGCGCGGGCTGCCCGGCCTGCCGCCCGCGGAGCTGGTCCGCGACCCCGGTCTGGAGACCGAGATCCGGCGGGCGGTGGTGGCGGCGAACGCCCAGGTGCCGCAGGCGGAGTCGATCCGTACGTTCCGGATCCTGGCCCACCCCTTCACCGAGGAGCAGGGGCTGCTCACCCCGTCCCTGAAGCTGCGGCGGCGGGCGATCGAAGACGCGTACGCGGCGGAGGTCGAGGCGCTCTACCGCTGACCGGCGGAGCCGCGCCGCGGCGGATTTCGGCCGAGTCCGCCGTGGCGCCTGACGCAAGGCGGCCCAAGTCACCACAATGCCCGCATGAAATTCAGCTACGGGTGTCTCCCGGACTACCCTCTCGCCGACTTACTCCCGACCATCGAACTCGCCGACGAACTCGGCTTCTACGGCTGCTATCCGGCGGACGAGACCTGGCACAAGGACATCTGGGTGCTGCTCGCCGCGGCCGCGACCCGGACCCGGACGATCCGGCTGGGCCCGAGCGTCTCGCCGATGCTGCTGCGGGACCCCACCCATGTGGCCCAGGCGGTGGCGACGCTGGACGAACTGTCGGGCGGACGGGCGGAGGCGGTGCTGTCGAGCGGGAACACCGGTCTGCTGGAGCAGTACGGCATCGACGCCTCGCGCACCAAGCCGCTGTCGCGCACCAAGGAGGCCCTCCATGTGGTGCGGACCCTCCTCGACGAGGGGACCATCACCTTCGACGGCGAGTTCTACTCGTACGACGGGCTGTTCACCTTCGCCCGGCCGGTGCAGGAGCGGGTACCGCTGAAGCTCGGCGGGATGCGCGGACCACGCACCTTCGAAGCGGCCGGTGAACTCTCGGACGGCTGCCACCACGCCCTGAGCTACACCCGGGAGGCACACTCCTACATGGTCGACCGGCTGCGCGCCGGGGCCGAACGGGCGGGCAAGGACGTGGCGTCGCTGGACATCGGGGCCTGGGTGGTCTTCGCCACGGCCGAGGACTCGGCGGTCGCCCGTGAGGCGGCCCGCAGCATGGTCGGGATCTACGCCTCGGCGATGTCCGACGAGCAGGTGCGGCGCAACGGGGTGAACCCCGCGGAGCTGAAGCCCGTCGCGGACGCGGTCCGGGCGGGGGACCTCGCCCGGGGGATCGAACTGACGACACCGGAGCTGACGGAGCGCCTGTCGGTGTCGGGGACGCCCGAGGAGTGCGCCGAGAAGATCCGGGACGAGATCGCGGCGGCCGGGGTCAACCATCTGATCTGCGGAGTGGCGGACCGGACGCTGGTGAAGGCGTTCGCGGAACGCGATCTGCCGGAGGTGCCGGGGGTACGGGAGCAGCTGCGGCTGATCCACGACCGGATCATGCCCGCCTTCACCTGACCGGCGCCCCGGCCGCGGCTGGTGAGGGGCGGCGGCCGGGGTCGGCACGGAGCCCGGGGCGGGGCGCGCCGCGTTGCCGCGCCGGGCCGGTGGCCGGGCTCCGTGAGAGGGTCGTGGGAGGGCTGTGGGGCGCCCCGGGAATGCCGGCCCGGGGCGTATCCCTTTCCATAGAACCGGAACCGGAACCGGAACCGGAACCGTGCGTCCGGCCCGGTTCCGCCGACCCGTCATCGAACAGCGAAGGACACGTCCCACGTGAGCAAGGTTCCCTCCCTCACCCTGAACAACGGCGTCACCATGCCGCAGCTCGGCTTCGGCGTCTGGCAGGTGTCCGACGACGAGGCGGTGCGGGCGGTGTCGACGGCGCTGGAGGCCGGATACCGCAGCATCGACACCGCCGCCGTCTACGAGAACGAGACCGGCACCGGCCGGGCCGTCCGCGAGTCGGGCATCCCCCGCCCGGAGCTGTTCCTCACCACCAAGCTGTGGAACAGCGACCAGGGCTACGACCGGACCCTGCGGGCCTTCGACGCCTCCCTCGACCGGCTCGGCACCGACTACGTGGACCTGTACCTGATCCACTGGCCGGTGCCGCAGAAGGACGCGTACACCGACACCTGGCGCGCCTTCGAGAAGATCCTCGCCGACGGGCGGGCCCGCGCGATCGGTGTGTCGAACTTCCTGCCGGAGCATCTGGACCGGCTGGTGGCGGAGAGCTCCGTCGTACCCGCGGTCAACCAGATCGAACTCCACCCGCAGTTGCAGCAGACCGAGTCGAAGGCGGCGCACGAGCGGCACGGTGTCGTCACCGAGGCCTGGTCCCCGCTGGGGCAGGGCCGGGGGCTGCTGGCGGTGCCCGCGGTGGCGGCGGTGGCCCGCAAGCACGACCGGACGCCCGCCCAGGTGGTGCTGCGCTGGCATCTCCAGACCGGGAACGTCGTCATCCCGAAGTCGGTGACGCCCTCCCGGATCCGGGAGAACATCGACGTCTTCGGCTTCGAGCTGGACGCCGACGACCTGGCGGCCTTCGCGGCGCTGGACGAGGGCCGTCGGCTGGGCCCGGACCCGGCGGTCTTCGGCTGAAGGAGTCCCGGGGCGCGGGCGGGCCGCCGGGCCCGGCTTCTCGTACGATCGTTCATCACATCGCGGACGAGGAGAACGGGGAACAGGGAACGGTGAGCGGGGCTTTCGAACCGGGCCGCTATCTGGTGCGCAATGCCGCCAGCGGCCTGGTCCTGGAGGTGTACGGCGGGGTCAAGGGCAGCGGAGCGGTCGTCCAGCAGGCGCGGGAGACCGGCGAGGCCGTCCAGCAGTGGCGGATCGACCCGGTGCCCAACGGCAACGGGCTGTACCACTTCGTGAACGTCGCCAGCGGCAAACGGCTGGACGTCGCCGACGCCTCCACCGAGAACGGCGCACGGATCCAGCAGTGGCGGGCGAACAACTTCGGCGCGCAGGAGTGGGTCATCGAATCGCTGGTGGACACGCCCGGCACCTATGCCGTGGTCAGCTTTGTCAGCGGGCTGCTGCTGGAGGTCGCCGACGGCAGCGGGGAGCCGGGGGCCCGGGTCCAGCAGTGGGAGGACACGGACGGCGCCCATCAGCAGTGGCGGCTGGAGCCCTGCGGCTGACGGACCGACGGGCTGCCGCGGCCGGCCCGGTGGATCCGGGCCGGCCGACGGCGGCCGTCATGACTCGGGCGCCCGCGGCCGGTCCCGGGGGTCCGGACGGTTCAGGCGCGGGTGACCGGCCGGGACGGCCCGGGCGCGGCGCCCGGCCCAAAGGGTACGGACGGTTCAGGCGCGGCGCCCGGTGTGGACGGTCCGCGCGGTCAGCAGATGGACGTCCGGACGGCGGGCCAGCGACCGCGGGTCGTCCGGGTCCAGCAGTACGCCGAGGGCCGCGGCGTCGTCGGCCGGGAGCCGCTCTTCGAGGAACTCCCGGCGGCGGGCGAAGACCGCCGCCACATGCTCGCGGGCGGCCTCCGGCAGGGGCGCGGGCAGGTCCAGCAGGAAGGACCGGGCCCGGCTGTCCGTCAGACCGGCGGCCGTGAGCAGCGCCCGCCAGTCCTCGGTCTCCTCCTTGGCGCCGGGCAGTCCGGCCCGCATCTCGGTGAACCATTCGCCCTGGAGGGCGTCGATCCGGGCTTCGAGCCCGGCGCGCCCGATCCCGATGTCCCGGGGCAGATGGCGGACCGGGAGCCCGCCCTCGACGAGCGCCAGCAGCCCGCCGGGCCGCAGCAGTCCGGCCAGTCCGGCCAGCATCGCGCGCTGGTCGCCGATGTGGTGGACGGAGTCGCCCGCCCAGATCAGATCGGCGGTGCCCAGGGCGGCGAGGTCGTCGGGGAGCTCGGCGCGCACGGCCCGGAAGCGGTCGCCGAGACTGGCCCGCGCGGCCCGCTCCGCGGCCCGGTCGAGCAGTTCGGGGGAACCGTCGACGGCGACCACCTCGGCGTACGGGAAGACCTCCGCCAGCAGCACGGTGAGCACGCCCGGTCCGCTGCCGACGTCCAGGATCCGGCGGACCCCGGCGGCCGGGATCTGCCCGGCGAGCCAGCGGGCCGCGTCCTCGTAGAGCGAGCGGTTGAGTTCGGCGCCGCGTTCCAGCATCGGCGCCATCTGCTCCCAGTCCATGTCCGGACCGCCGTGGGAATGGGCATGGGCATGGCCGTGAGTACGGGAGTGGGCCGGGGAGTCGGTGTGATCATGGTGACGGGTCATGGCGACAGGGTGACCCGCCGGGGCCCTCAGCGCGAGATTTCTTGCGGCTCCGGCAAGACCGGTCTCCCGACGGCCGCCCGGACGGGCGCGCCGCGGCGGTAGAGCTCCGCGGTGTCGGTGCCGCGCCGGGTGCGGTGCTCCTGCGGGCTGATGCCCCGGACCCGTTTGAAGGCGGCGCTCAGCGCGAATCCGCCGCTGTAGCCGACCCGGTGGGCGATCGACTCGACCGTCGCGTCCGTCTCCCGCAGCAGATCGGCCGCGAGGTCCAGGCGCCAGCGGGTCAGATACGCCATCGGGGGCTCCCCCACCAGTTCGTGGAAGCGCCGGGCCAGCGCGGCCCGGGAGACCCCGGACTCGGCGGCGAGGGACGCCACGGTCCAGGGGCGGGCGGGTTCGTCCTGCATCAGCCGGAGCACGGGGCCGGTGACCGGGTCGCCCATGGCCCGGTACCAGGCCGGGGCGCTGGACTCCGGGCGGGAGAACCAGGTGCGGAGCGCCACCACCAGCACCAGGTCCAGGATGCGGTCGAGCATCACGCTCTGGCCGGGCTCGTCGCGGGCGATCTCCTCCTCCAGCACCGGCAGCAGGGGGCAGGCCCACTCACCGGCCCGGAGGTGCACCAGCGGCGGCAGGGCGTCCAGCAGGCGTCCGCTGACCTCGCCCTCCATGAGATAGGTGCCGACCTGCATCACGGCGGAGCCGTGGGGGTCGTTGCCCCAGGTCCGCACGCCGTGGAGCAGCGCGTTCCCGAGCGGTTCGCCGTGCAGGGTGCGGCATTCCCCGCCCTGGACCACCAGGGTCTGCGGCGGGGTCCCGGGACTGTCGGCGATGGTGTACGGGGCGGTCCCGGTGGCGATGGCGATATCGCCGGGGAGCAGCAGCACCGGCTCCCCCGTGTCGGGCACGAACCACGCCTCGCCCTCGGTCATGCACATCAGCGACAGGGGCGCCCGGTCCTCGACCCGGATCGACCACGGCGGTTCCATCACCATGCGCAGCAGGAAAGCACCCCGGGCGCGGGGGCCGTCGAGCAGACCGCCGAGTACGTCCATGCCGTGCAGCGTAGACGATCTGGACGATCGCGTATGGGGTTGAGTCTGTGGAGCATGGAGCGGCCGGCGCCGGGCCGGGAACCTGGGACGTATGACGGAGCAGAACACGACGGACGCGCCCACGGCGGCGGACACGACGAGCACCCCGGGTACGGCGGACGGCACGGGTACGGCGGGCACCGGCGGCCCGGCCGGGGAGGCGGGGAGCGGCCCGGTGACCGTGCTGGTGACGGCGGCGACCGGGAAGACGGGACGGCGGGTCGCGGAGCGGCTGACCGCGGCGGGCCTGACGGTCCGGGCGGGCTCCCGCACCGGGGAGACCGTCTTCGACTGGGCGGCCCCCGACACCTGGGCGCCCGCGCTGAAGGGCGCCGACCTGGTCTATGTGAACTACTACCCGGACCTGGCGGCGCCCGGCGCCATCGAGGCGATGCGGGTCTTCGGCAAGGAGGCCGCCGCGGCCGGGGTCCGCAGGCTGGTCCTCCTCTCCGGCCGGGGCGAGCAGGAGGCGGTCTACTCGGAGGGGGCGCTGCTGGAGGGCGGCGTACCGGTGACGGTGGTCCGCGGGGCCTTCTTCGCGCAGAACTTCAGCGAGGGCTGGCTCGGGGAAGGGCTGGAGCAGGGCGAGATCGCCTTCCCGGCCGGGGACACGGCGGAGCCGTTCATCGATGTGGAGGACCTGGCGGACGTGCTGGTCGCGGCGCTCACCGACGAGCGGCACGCGGGCCGTACGTACAACGTCACCGGGCCGCGGACGATCACCTTCGCGGAGGCGGCCGCGGAGATCTCGCGGGCGGCCGGCCGGGAGGTCCGCTATGTGCCGGTGACCGGCGAGGAGTACCGGGCGGCGCTGGAGGAGTCGGGCTTCCCGCCCGCGGAGGCGGCCTGGCTGACGGAGCTGTTCCAGATGCTGCTGGACGGGCACAACGCGAGTACGACGGACGACGTCCGGGAGGTTCTGGGCCGGGAGCCGCGCGACTTCGCCGAGTTCGCCCGGCAGGTGTGGGGTGGCGGCAGCTGAACGGGGCGGGCGGTCAGGGGGTGCCGCCTGGGTCCCGGGCGCGGAGTTCGTCCAGTACCCGGGCGACGGTGTCCGCCTCGGCCGCGGACTTGTCGGGCCGGTAGCGGAGGACGCGGGCGAACCGCAGCGTCACCCCCGCCGGATAGCGGGGCGAGCGCTGGACGCCGTCGTACGCGATCTCCACGACCAGCTCGGGCCGGACCCGTACGGTGAAACCGTCGTCGGACACGGCCAGTTCGCCGAGGCTCCGGGTCTGCCGGCGGAGCATCTCGTCGGTGAGGCCCTTGAAGGTCTTGCCGAGCATCACGAAGGAGCCGTCGTCGGCGCGGGCGCCGAGGTGGAGGTTGGAGAGCAGTCCGGTGCGGCGGCCGTGCCCCCGCTCGGCCGCCAGGACCACCAGGTCCAGGGTGTGGACGGGTTTCACCTTGAGCCAGGAGCGGCCGCGCCGCCCGGCGGCGTACGGCGCGTCGAGCGCCTTCACCAGCACTCCTTCGTGGCCGCGGGCCAGGGTGTCGGCGAGGAACCGTTCGGCGGCGGCCCGCCCGGCGGGGTCGGCCGGGTCGGCGACGACGGTACGGCGGACCCGCAGCGCTTCCGGCACCAGAGCGGCGAGAACGGAGTGGCGCTCGGATCCGGGCAGGTCGAGGGTCCCCTCGCCGTCCGCGGCGAGGACGTCGAAGAAGACGGGGGTCACCGGCAGGGCGGCCCGGGCGGCCGCCACATCCGTACGGGAGCCGGCCCGGGCGGCAATCCGCTGAAAGGGGGTCGGGCGCCCGTCCGCGTCCAGGGCGACCACCTCGCCGTCGAGGACGAACCGGTCACCGGGCACCGCCCGCGCCGCCTCGGCCACTTCCGGCAGCCGGTCCGTGATGTCGTCCAGCGAGCGGGTGAAGACCCGTACGGTGCCGCCGTCGCGGTGCACCTGGACCCTGATGCCGTCGAGCTTCTCCTCGACGGCGCAGGCGGTTCCGAGCGTCTCGACGGCCGCGGAGACGGAGGGCGCGGTGTGCGCCAGCATGGGCAGCACCGGACGGCCGACCCGCAGTCCGAAACCGGCCAGCGCGCCGGGGCCGCCGGCCAGCAGCGCGGCGGCGACCCGGGGCAGCGAACCGTCGAGCATCACGGCCCGGCGGACGGCTCCGGGTTCGGCCCCGGCGGTCCTGGCGACCGCCTCCAGGGCGATCGCGTCCAGCGCGCCCTGCCGCACCTCGCCGAGCAGCAGCCCGGTGAGGAACGCCTGCTCGGCGGCGGTGGCGGCGCCCAGCAGGGCGTCGAGCGCCCGGGCCCTGGCGGCCCGCGACCCCGGACCGGCGATCGCGGCGAGACCGCCCAGTGCGGTATCGGTGGCCGTGACGGTCAGCGACGGCACCGCGGCGGGCGGCGGCGGATCCCGGAGAGCGCTCCAGCCGATACCGATCCGGCCCTGGGGAAGGCGTCCGGAGAGATAGGCGACGACCAGGGGCACCTCGTCGGGCCCGGCCTCCGCGAACACCTCGGCGAGCAGGCCGGTCTTCCGGGACCGCGCGGCGGCATCCGCCACCGCGCGGGACGCTTCGGCGAGCCGTGCGAGCAGCATGCGGTCATCGTGCCCCGGGGCGGCCGGGGGCGCACCCGGGGCGGTCGCGGGGCCCTGGCGGCCGGGGACGGTGGTCCGGCGGGGCGGCCGGAGCCGCCGGTGGGAGCACCGGGGCGCCCGGGAGGCGGTCGTACGGTACGGCGGGAGGGGCTCGGGAGGGGGCTGAGGACATGCCGGGGAGCCGGTGGTCCGGCGGGAGCGGACGTGTCCGGCCGGGGCCTCGCGGCGGGCGGGTATCGCGGGCGGGCGGTCCGCCGGGGCTGCCCGGGCACCCTGCCGCTGGGCCGCGGACGGTGCTGACCTGGCAGATTGTGCAAGAACCTTGTCCAAAAAATCTGCAACCCGCCCACGATCCGATACGTGTGTGCGAAACCCTGGGTACCGTGTGCTCCCGGAACCCCGGCGGACGCGGCGGACCGCGCCGACGACCGCCGTGGACCGCCACGGCCGTCGAGCGGGGGGAGCCCAGTGGGCAGCAAGAGCACCCGGAGTGCGATGCGTGAGCTCCGTGACGATCTCGCCCGCGCCGTCGAGCGGGCCCGGCCCGACGGGACCCAGGAGGTGTTCGCCGCTCTCTGTGCGCGGCTCGGCGAGCGCCGGGGCCGCCCGGTGGTGCTGCGGCTGGTGGACTTTCCGCCCGGAACCGCGAGCGGGCTCTATCTCGATCTGGCCGACCAGGACGTCATCTGCGTCCAGACGAACACCCACCCGCTCCATCAACTCGTGATATTCGGCCACGAAGCGTGGCACATGGTAGCCGGGCACGGCAGCCGGATCCCGGCGGCAGCGGAGTCCGGACCGCGCCGGGATCCGGATCCGGGCAGGTCGCGGGGGACGTCGGCCGGGGTTATCACCGCACCCGCCCGCCTTTCCCCGGCAACCGGTGTACCGGCCGCCGCGGGAGTCGCCGACTCCGCGGTGCAGAGCCTGGCCGCCCGGACCGACTTCCGTCAGCGGGAGGAGGCGGAAGCCGAGACCTTCGGACTGGAACTCGGCTCCCACCTGCGCGTTTGGCTGGATGGAGCAGTACGTCCGGCCCCGCGGAGCGGGCTTGCCCAGCGAATCCAGACCTCGCTGGGACAGCACCGTCCGCGCTGACCGGGACGGCCTCGGCCCCTCCCGGAGCGCCGTGCCCGCGCTTTCGCCCCGGCGTGAAAGGCATCCGGGGTGTCCGGCGTATTACCTTCTTGGTTATGACAACTCTTGTGACTGCCCCGGGTGTCGGTCCGCTGCTGCGGGCGTGGCGTGAGCGCCGCGGGGTGAGCCAGCTCGACCTGGCCCTGCGCGCCGACTCCTCGGCCCGTCACATCAGTTTCATCGAGACCGGGCGCTCCCGTCCCAGCGAGGAGATGATCCTGCGGCTCGCCGAGCAGCTCGACGTCCCCGTACGCGAACAGAACGCGCTGCTGCTGGCGGGCGGCTATGCGCCCCGCTTCCCGGAGACATCCCTCGACGACCCCTCGATGGGGGCACTGATGGAGGGCATGCAGCAGTTGCTGCACGGCTACGACCCCTATCCGGCGGTCGTGGTCGACGGGCTGTACAACGTGGTCGCGGCGAACCTCGGGATGACCCGGCTGCTCGACGGCATCGCGCCCCATCTGCTGACGCCGCCGCTGAACGGTATGCGGATCACCCTGCATCCGGAGGGGCTCGCGCCGCGGATCCGCAATCTGCGGGAGTGGCGGCACCATCTGCTCCACCAGATGGAGCGTCAGCTCGCGCTGGTGCGCTCGGAGGAGCTGCGGAAGCTGTACGACGAGGTCTCGGCCTATCCGGTGCCGGACGGGCCCGGAAACGGGGCGGAGGCCGAGGAGCAGCCGGCGTATCCGTACTTCGCCCTGCCGATGGTGGTCGAGCACGAGGGGCAGGTCCTGTCGCTGGTCTCGTCGATCTCCACCTTCAATACGCCGATGGACGTGACGGTGTCGGAGCTGGCGATCGAGACGTTCCTGCCGGCCGATCCCGCCACGGTCGCCTATCTGCGCTCCCTGGTCTGAGGACCGGGCCCGGAGGGCGTCGGGTCGGGGGGCGTCGGGTCCAGGGGCGCTCCGGGGCCGGGGGCTTCGGAACCCGGGCCGCCGGTCCGCCGGTCCGTCGGGAGTTCACGGGCGCGGCAGTCCACGGGCGCGGGAGCCCGGCGGTCCCGGCGGTCCCGGAACGTCGGCTTCCCGGTTCCGGGGACCGGAACCGGGAAGCGGTGTGGCGGGGGGATGCCTCCGTGGCGGCGGGGTGTCCGCGGGCCGGGGCACCGGCGTCCGGCCGGGTTCAGCGCCCGGCGCCGCCCGCCCGGAGCGCGGACCACTGGAGGGCGGCGAAGCCCGCCACGGTCATGGCCTGCATCGGGATCCAGACCGCCCCGGCGACGGTGGGGTCGAACCAGAGGACGAGGGCGATCAGGCTGACCGCCGCCCAGACGACGTTGGCGTCGACGACGGCCTTCACGGCGGCCGGGGCGGGCTGCGGCCGGGAGCCGATCAGGCCCACCCCGACACCGAAGGCCACCAGGAAGATCCCGAGCCCGAGCAGCAGTCCGGCGTCGACCCCGAGCAGCCGCGCCACGGGCCCCGAGGCGACCACGTAGACCAGTCCGTTGCCGCCGGTGACGACGGCGTCGAGGGCGAGGAAGCGGCGGAGCATCCGGGTGGTGTCTTCGGTGCGGGCGAGGCCGGCGAGCAGAGCGGCAGCGGTCATGGGGATCAGCCTCCATCAGCGGCGGGCGGCCCTCGGGCCGGGGGACTCTTCCCGGAACCCGGGCGGAGTGCGCCGCCCGGGTTCCGGTGAGAGAAAGCCTGCCGGTGGGGGTGGGTCCGGGTCGATTACGCGCGAGGTAATGGGACCCGGGCCGGGCCGGCCGGGCAGTGCCCCGGCCGGCCGGGCCGTCACGGTGTGCCGTGGTCCCGGCGGTTCGCAAGGACGGTGCCGGGGCCGGATTCGGACCGGGGTTCCGGTTCGTCGGACCTGGCCCCTTCGTCGGCGGACTGCTGCTTGCCCTGCGAGCGGGCCCGCTTCTCGGCGAAGTCGGCGGCGGCCCGGGCCGCGTCGGCGCGCAGCATGGCGTTCAGGGCGGCGAAGGGATCGATGGGCATGGCGGTGCACCTCTGCTGTGGGAAGGGGACGCGCCGCGCCCTCGTCGAGGGACCGTGCGGCGGTCTGCGGTCCGTCGGCGCGGCGGCCGGTCCCGGTGGACCGTCACCGCGCGGGCGGCCGTCAGCAGCGCAGCACCACGCACCGGAGGACGGCGGCCGGCCGGGGCGCCGCGGGCAGGGCCCTGCCGGGGGCGGCGGCCGGTGGTTCCGGGGCCGTTCCGGCGGCCCTGCCGTACGGACGTGCGGCGGACCGGGCCCGGGAGGCCGCCGTGGTGGCGCCGACGCCTTCCTCGGTCTGAGCCTCGGGAGCGCCGTCCTGGGCCGAGGAGACCGGCAGGCGCGGCTCGGCGGCCGCCACCGGCTGGGCACCCGCGACCAGGGAGAGCCCCACCAGCACCAGCAGCGCCACCAGGGCCGGCAGCCCGTGCCGGACGACGGCACGGCCCGAACGGCGGGGCGGGGCGACCGGCGGCTGATTCATGGGGCGCGACCTCCTGGACATGCATCCAGTCCCCGCAATCCGCCCCGACACGGCAGACGCCGCTCACGAACCCCTCTCCCGGGGGACGGGTGTTAGCCCGATTCCCCCCTCCCGGCCACCGGGTCGGCCGCACCCTGCCCCGCCGCCGGACGGCCCCCGGTTGTATCCCGCTCCGCCGCTGCACGATCCCCGGCGCCTTGTTCCATTGCCGTACGGCCCCGGGCGGAGCCCTGTCCCTCCGCCGGATGCTCCCCGGCGGCACCCTGCTCCGTCGCGGCACCACCTCCGGCGGCGGCCTGTCCCCCGGCCGCCCGGTCACCGGCCGTGTCCCGCTCCGCCGCCGGGCGGCCTCCGGCAGGGTCCTCGCCGAGCGGTGTCCGCGACGCCTCGCACTCCCGCAGCCAGCGCCGCAGCACCCGGTGCACCCGCTCCGCGCCGACCAGTTCGGTGCCGTCAGCCACGGGGCGGGACAGCTCCGCCGGTGACAGCAGGAACGGCTGGGACTGCTCACCGCCGAGTCCGCCGTGGGAGCCGATCTGCTCCTCGAAGGCATGGACCCGGCCGGTCCCGGTGTCGCACATGGAGTTGATCATGATGTCGGCGACATGGGGAAACCCGTCCGTACGCCGCACGGCGTCCGCCGCGCCCCGGCCGAACGGGGCCAGCGGGCCGCCGTCGGTGAGCTCGGCGACCGGCACCTCGGCGCCCTCCGGGCCCAGCACCACCGAGCCGTGCTCCTCGCTGCGCACCAGCAGGAACCCGATGCCCGGATGGTTCGCAAGGGTCGTCAGCAGCGCGGGATGGCGGGCGTCGATCTGCTCCCGGCTCAGCCGCCCGGGCATCTCGCAGAAGGAGACCAGCCCCAGATTCCCCGAGGCCAGCACCATCGGCTCGGCACCCGGCGCGGGCGGCTCGTCCGTACCGTCCGCCGGATCCCGGTGCAGCGCGGTCCGCAGCGCCACCCGCGCCGCCTCCCGGGCCTCGGCCCCGCTCCTGGACCGCTCGGCCTTCCGCGGCACGGGCAGCCCGCAGCCGGCCCGCACCAGGTCCTTCAGGGTCAGCCCGTAGGCCCCTTCGAAGGTCTCGCCCGGGCTCTGGCCGTGGTCCGAGAGCAGGACGACGTGGTACGGGCGGGGCGCGTGCTCGGCAACCTTGGCGAGCAGCGCCAGCGAGCGGTCGAGCCGCTCCAGCACCTGCGCGGCGTCCCTGCTGTGCGGGCCCGAGTGGTGGGCCACCTCGTCGTAGGCGACGAGGTCGGCGTAGACCGCGGTGCGCCCGGCGAGCATGTCCCCGATGACGGCCGCGACCACCACGTCCCGCTCGACGACCGTCGCGAAGGCCCGGATCAGGGGGTACAGCCCGCCGCGTTTCACCCGCGGGCTGTCGCCCCGCAGCCCGGCGCGGACGGACTGGCCGATCTCCCGGCCGACCTCGGAGACGAACGACACGGCGGTCCGGACCGCGTTGGCCGGGTCGGAGAAGTAGGCGAAGTACCCGGCGCGGGAGCGGTTGGCCCGGCCCCGCCGGGCGGCGACGGAGAGCACCAGGGCGACCTGGTCGGCACCGCCGCTGAAGAGGTTGCCCCGGCTGGCGCCGTCCCGGGCGAGCAGCCCGCCGTCCCCGGTCCGCTCGACGGCCCGGCGCTGGAGTTCGACCGCGCTGGCGGGCCGGTTGCTCACCATCAGGCGCCCGGTGTCCTTCTCGTACCACCGGAAGGCGGGGACGTCGAAAGTGGTGCCGTGGAGGATGCCGAGCTGGCTGGCGCCGGTCTGGCTGGACCAGTCGGTGCGCCAGGGCGTGAGCCGGTGGCTGGTGCCGAGCCAGCTCGCGACCGTCGGCATCAGCCCGTCCTTGGCGGCGCGCAGCAGGACCTCGTGGCCGACGCCGTCGAGCTGGAGGAAGACCATCCCGGGGCATTCGTCGCAGATGTCGCCCGAGCGCCGTCTGCGGCGGGTCGCCAGCCGGGACAGCCGGCGGCGGTAGGCGTTGTCGTCGCGTACGGCCAGTGCCGTGGATGTCGCCGAGGCGACGGCCGACATCACGGCGGCGACCACGACGGCGGTCTCCGGGCCCAGGGTGCCCCGGCCGTCCGGGACGAAGCGGAGCGCGAGCAGCAGCAGCGAGCCGTTCAGGAAGAAGACCAGCAGGCCCAGGACGAGGGCCGGGACGAGCAGCAGCGCCCGGACCACCAGGGGCCACACCAGTGCGGAGAGCAGCCCGAAGGCGCCCGCGCCCCAGGCGGCGGTCAGCGCCGTCCGGGTCAGGCTGTCGCCGTCGGGCGACTGCAGCCGGAAGTCGGGCAGCGCTCCGGCGAGCGCCAGCATCGTCAGGGTGGACACCGCCCACACCACGATCACCCTCAGCAGAGCGCCGCCCGCCCTGTGCCATCGGCCTTCGGTCACGCCCTGCTCACCCCGTACTCGTACGTGCTCTCCGTGCGTCCCGGCGCGCGGCGAGGGCGCCGCGGTCCGGTCGGTGACCGGTGGTCCCGGGCCGGTCCCGCCCGGCTCCGGCCCGTCCGCGGCTGACCTCCCGGAGCCTGCCCGGTGAAGGACGTCCGCATCCGGACCTTCCCTCCCCGCACCGGCTCCGCGCCGGGTATCCAGACTGGCACAGCCCGCGGCCCGGCCCCGCCCGCCTGTGGACAACCAGGCCGTGTCCGCAAAGTCCCGTCTGGCCCGCGACGCCCGGCACGCACACTCTCCCCCTGTGCCCTGCGGGCACGGGGGGACCCCCACCCACCCGCAGGGCTGGGGGAGCCGCAGGAGCCAGCGGCCCAGCAGCACCGGCGCATAGCGGCCGTCGAGCCGGGTGAGT